>JAISKJ010000004.1 GCA_031260975.1 Christensenellaceae bacterium | reverse complement strand
CAGCTGTGGCTTTTATACCGTCCCACACTCCGCTGAAATAATCTGCAAAAGGCCCATACCCCGTAGAATCAGTATACATCACAGGGTTATTCAGACAATACGCATACAGATTAGCTCCAAAGGTCATTCCGGCATTACTATACAATGCACTGGGCTCATCGGCGTTAATGAATCTTCCTATGCTTGGGTCGTAGTAACGTGATTGCAGATAGTAAAAGCCTGTTTCATTGTCATAATAATAACTGCGGTATCTGAAGGGGTTTTGGTTCATTATGTTGTTTGTGTCGGTAGGAAGCACTATGTTACCGCTGCCGTCTTTGATAGCCAGAATCTTTCCCCACGCATCATATTCGTAGCTGCCCATCTTCACGCCGTCACTCACGCGGTAGATGCCGATTATGTCTCCAAATATATTCTTTTCATAGATATAGTCAACACTGCCGATGAGGGGACTGTAATTAAAACCATAAATGCCGGTTTGGTCATAGAGAAACCATCGTGAATTGCCAAATCCAGCACTCTCACACAATAATCTGTTACCTTCCCAGAAGTAAAGATTATTATTAAATATCCCTGTAGTTTTTCGTATACGCAAGCCGTTGTGGTCATACTGATATGCTGCCGAACTGTTGCCTGTGGTCACTGATGCCAGCTCCCGGCCGTTCTGCCATGTCATTGTCTTATCCATATAGCTGGTGGGATTACCGGCGGCGTCATAAACTACAGGAATAACACTTGACCAGCCGCTGGTAGTCCAAACCTTATACGAGGTGAGCAGGTCCTTCCAAGGATTGTCATAATAGTATAAAGTTTGTGTTACCCAGTTCCAGCTCAAATCATATTCGTCTTTCTGCGTTATATTTCCGCCGTTGTTATAAGTGTAGTTATATATTCTGTTTGCCGGCACATTATACTCTCTAATCAGTCTGTCATACTTGTCATAATAATACCACATCAGATAATTGCCGTCGCTGTCACATACACTCTCAATATTGCCTGTGCGGTGATAAGTATATGTATATCCGTTTTTCCAAATATTATTAATGCTAAAGTCGCTGGCTTGTACCATGTTGCTTGTCACAGAACTTGCAAGAGGGCAATACTCATAGGAATGAGTATAATTTCTTCCGTTAAACAATATGTTTGCAGAAGTTATCCTGTAGTTTGGACCATAGCCATAGGTTATGCTTGTATTGATTTTGTTAATACCGCCGAGTGTGCCGTTAGCGTTGTAGTTATACTCGGCTTTATCCCTAAGTACATTGAGGTAATAATACTCTTCCTTAGTTGGATAACCTGTGTCGCCAGCAGCAAAATAACGGGCTTCCATGTTGTAAGTATTAACAACATTATAGCCAAAAACCTGCCCGCTTACCTGTGAATTTGGTGTATAATTATAGGTATAATTAACTCCATTCACATTGCTCGCCGAAGTCAGCCAACCCACGTTATTATAGCCAAACGTTGCAATAGGATTATTGCTTCGATCTGTCATGTTGTCTAAATAGCCGTTGGTATCATAATTATACTTAATACCTTGCCCGTTGGCATAGTTAACTAAATCTTGAGTCTGAGAATAATTATAATCCACAAGCTGTTGATTGGCTACACTGATGCTTTCAATATTCTTATTGCTATCATAAGTAAAAATACTATTAAACCCGTTATGATTTATAATCTGCAGCCCACCAAAATTAGTGTAATCAAAACTTGTTGCTATGCCACCTATTAACTGTCCGCTGTTGCTGTCAAAAGTTCCGCCGGTATTGGTGGACTTCAAAAGTCCACTACCCTGATAATATTTATCTGTCACGCTTATATCAGTACTGCCGCCATAAATCGTATCAATACCAAAAACTTTGGTGGTTACTGTGCCATCATCATTATAGACGTAGTCGGTTTGAACACCATTTCCATCCATTGCATTAATTACTCGGCCAAAAGCATCATAATAATAGCCGGATATGATACAATCGCTAGTTAATGAACTATATGTTACTATTGATTCAAGATTGTTATTACCGTCATAACCATACTCAATTTTGCTCCGCTGAACACCATTTATTTTTTCGGTAATTCTTAGTATAACCCCGGGGTATTCAGGATGTAAAACATCCGGAGCATCATATACATATGTAAAAATTGAAATAGTCCCATCTGAAGCGTTATATTTACCAATACTTTCTAATTGTTTATCTGAATTATATTTGGGTGACATATCTTGTGTTTGAAGAGTGCTGGGTTGGTTAGGCAGACGGACAAGGCGCAGATCTCTGACTTCTTCCATGTCTTCGCAAAGCATCGCTAGTGCCGTCACATTGGTCAAATTCTTAAACACAATTGTGCCAAACTGCCAGCCTGAAAGATTTTTATTAAATGTATAAGATAAAGTTTTAAGATTCACACCTCCATTTCGTGCCGTTGCCGTGATTTCAGGAGTATATGCGTTTGGAGATATTTTTACCCATAATGAAAGTATATAACTGTTTGTTCCACTGCCACCCATAACAGGTCTTGTAGTTGTTGAGTTATAAGTTAATATATTATCAATCGGCACTGCATCTCTCGTAGTGCCATAAGTATCAATAAAACTAAAATAGTCAAATTCGTTGGATTCAGCATTAAGCGGTGTCATTTGAAAACCGTCCATTTCATAGGCATAATCGGCAATAACATCGTTGTTAGAAAACGAAACATGCCGATAAACATTATCCTCATTTAAAACAACACTTTTCGAAACACCCCTGCCATCTTCATAATAGCCGTTGGGGACATGATCATAATATAATAAGCCGACATTCCTATCAATTTTAATTGCATTGTCCATATAATATGTATAAATATTACTTATCTTTCCTGATGTATAAGTATAAATCAAATCATAAGGATTATTAGTTTCCAATCCTATATGCGTTAGCATAGTGCCCGTGTTGTCTCCATAACCAAAGTATGTTCTGTAAAAACTACCTAAATCTATATGCTTGTCTGCATAATATAAATAATAACTGCCAGACCACATTTCACCGTCATACAATGACACAATTACGTTGTCGGCTCTCCTGATTTCACTTAGACAGTTATCGCTGTTATAATAAAAGTTTAATATTGTTCTGTTATTAGTGACACTCAATATTTTAGGACTATTTGAAGTTTCCAAATTAATCTGAAGCATTAAAGCTTGTTTTGGGTTTTCATATGTTGAAGGATACTGATGAACTTGAGTTAAATAGCCACCGCTTGTAAATATCATAGAATTACCAAATCTGTCTATGGCAAAGATATAACCGCTCTTTTGATATATTTTCAGTCCAAGTTCGGAATTGTATGGGTTTATTTCATTTGTAAAATAATATTTTTTGCCCATCGCGTCTGTATAACAATAAAACTGATTATTCTCTTTAATGAGTGTTTGCTGAAGATTAAGCTTAAAGCCATGGGCAATATTAAATGCATCTCCAAAATTCTCATCATAAATGTGGCTTACATCAATGGGCATATAGCCATCTTCTATAACAACATCTTCATAAAAATAATTCATTTTGCCGGTATAAAGATTTACAATACCCTGGCCGCTGGCACCCATATCTTGAGATATATTATAATCAGCGCTTGGTTCTGTATAATAAATTGTTAATATCGGATTCGAAAAAGTTGTATCTTTTTCGTTTTTATCTCTTATAGATATTACTGCCTTGTCTAAATAGTCTATAAGATAAGTGGTAACATTAATAGATAATTTTTTAGTAGAATTGTTTTGAGGAGTATATGGCAAAGCATATAGAATGGGGTCATTTTTGCTAAAAGCAATATTCGACTTTATCATTGGTTCAAAATTTGTACTGTTAATGTTGTCATAACTGATTGTTAAATCTGCAGACAGAACTATTTTGCCCCCAATATCCTCCGCGATGTTCTGCGTTCCTAAATTTACATATGCATAATAATAGTAAGTTTTAATTCCTAAAAACCTATGCCATTCTGCTTTAAAAGCAGGTTCAATATTTGAGTTTATGTCGTGGTGCTGCCCTACTACCATATTTGACTGTGTTTTTGTAATTATTGTGGGATCAATCACCACCGGAAAAGAACAGCTCGCAAAAAATTCTTCATCAGCTATTACTGTTAAAAAGCAGTTGCCAAATTGGTTATATTCCATTTGATATTCAACACTGTCACTATAAATACCTGCAGCGTCAATCATATACCCTTTGGGAATAATATATACAAGCTCACCTTTTTGATTTGTGATTAAAATGTCACCATTGCTGGCTTTATGAGGCACAAGGTCTTCAAGACCCATTTCAAATTTAAATATATATTGGTTCAGCGGAGCATTTATAATAATATTTTCTTTAAGACTCTTTCCTTCAATAATGTATTGAATGTCAACATCGTCAATTATGTTTTTGTATAAAACTGCGGAGTTGTGATTGGCAAATGTATTTGTCAGAGTGTTTTTTAGGTTGTCACTTTTTATGTTGAGGCTATCTAATGCATCCAAATTATTTATGTTATATTCAAGAGCCCGAGTCCTTACCAAATTGCTTTGGTCCTTGTTCAAATTCTTTTGCGTTTCATTGCCGTTTCCCCAATCTCCCACAAGCGAATTCTTTCCGCTTCCCACCAATTGAGTATTTTTACGGCTGTCATAAACATAAATATTTGTACTGTCTTTTCGTTGTGTTTCTGTTAAGATGGGCATCATAGAAATGCCGCCGTATTCGTCACTTATATTTACCAAATTTTCACGGCTACCGTCACTAAAGCTGACTTTAAATGAATTGGAGGCATTTTCAAGACTTTCATTTAGTTTGTTGTCAATATCCAAATATTTATCGTCATATAAGTAGTGCACCGGCACACCATATTCCTGCATTACAAAGGTGCCGTCCACTTGGATAAAAGTCTTTGAAGTTTCTGTCCTTTTTGAAATATCTTCGCCTATTATTTCGGTGGTATCATATTCTGGCTCATCAAAAAGTTCCCGAGAAATAAAAGAATCGTCTCTGTCCGTACGATTTCCGCTTAAATTAATTGGTGCATTTGCCAATGAATTAACCGAATTTTCCCGAATATGACTTACAACTGCTTGTGTTGTTTGAAATGTAGCCAAAAATGTAAAAGCAATAATCAACAACAGTGCGATAGAGATGATTAAACCGCTTTTCTGAATTTTTTCAGTTTTCATTTTAATCCCTCCCTAAATCTATAGTTTAATTATACAAAATACTAACCTAATGTGTCAAAACAAATTGGATAAATTCGGAAAAAAGAAAAAACAGACGGTTTTACCGTCCGTTTTATTTTTAAAGTATTTAGCCCGATTTATCCAAGTATTTAGTTTGACTTAGGATTTAGTCTCCCTTTTTGAGGTCGGCTATGACGCCTCCGATGTTAAATCGTTGTTCATATTCTCTGGCTTTTGCTTCGGCTGCTATACGTTGTTTGTTAATACGTCTTGATCTTAAAACCAACAACAATATTACAACAAATGCAATCAACAAAACTGCAAGTCCGCCTCCAACTCCACCTAAAATTGCAGGTGATATTTGGGTTGACACATCAGCAGTAAGCACAACATCCGGGTTGGTCAGTGCTCCAATTGCAATTATGAACTCCGGAGTAACATCAATGGTTACTGTATTACCATTTTGTACTGCACCAAGCTGCGTCAATGTCTTTCCGTTAATCTTTATGTCCGTTATAGAGTAAGCTGAGTTGGGTTCAAAAGCAAATGTTATCACAGAACCAAGCTCAAATGTTCTGGCGTAACTCTCATTAAGAATGGCATTTCCGTTGCCGGTTTGTTTTATTTCAAGTGTATATTGGTTTAGAAGGAATACAAATGAAAGCTGTCTGGGTGAAGTAATAACCACGGCGCTGTCGGTTCTTTCAGCTTCACTTATACCAATTACGTCATTAAAAGTACTGAACTGTCCCTGAGTGTATACATAACTGATTATTGTTCCATAGTCTAAAACAAACTTATAATCATCAATTCCTTGTATGCCGGCGGGGTCACCTGCAAATGACAAAGCAAAACTATTGCCTATACCATCGGCGTATTCATAAGTTCCGGCCGTTCGTGCAAACGAAGATGCTGACAAGTCTACTTCATAAGTATTTGCTACAAAAAGCCAAACTTGACAGTTGCCGTTTATATCCACAAAGTCTCTGAAGAAGTTGTCATTTATTGTAAGATTATATGAATAGTTGTTGCCGGAATTAAGTCCAAAGTTATATAAAGTGTCACTGTTTGGATATTTTATTCCCAAGCTGATAAAACGATAGTCTGTGCCCAATATTGCATTGTTTAGCGTAAAGCTAACATTGTAATCAAATGCCATCAGGTGCGCTTTCAAATCAGAGCCAAGATTACCTATCGCTACAACACTTGTTATTAATCCGCCCTCCAGACCAAATGACTCATGAGCCTTTTGGGTATAAAGCTTTATTGTTGCAGGTCTGGGTTTAAGGGTTACATCAACGGTCCTGAATGTGTTAAGTGCAATGAACAATGCATTGCTTGCAAAGTCGTTTCGGCTTGTTGCAACAACGCCGTCTATCTCATTGATTTCCAGTCTGGTGTCAGGAGAAAATTCTACGCGAAGAAGTGTGTTTTCATCAATGATTACTTCTCCATGACTGTTGAACTGCCCCAACGAAATCGACCCATTAAAAATTTCAAACAAGTTGTTATAGACCGAATTGTCATAGTCAGGTCTATACATATCTACAACCACTTGCACCTGACGCTGATATATTGCAACAACTACAAATGTAGTGTCACCTCCTGCAGTTTGCAGGTTTCTTTTAATGAGAGCCGGATTAAAGCTGCTAATAAGCAATGCGCTTGTGTCAACTGCTACGGTTATGCCGTTTGCATCTATATATTCCCAGCGGACAAATTGATAATAACACTGTGCGCTAGTATCTTCATAGAAATCCGAAACCTTAAGGTCAACATTGCTTGCACTCACAAATGCCGCCTGTTCAAGTGCTTCGCCGTAGCTTTCTATAAGTCCGCTATTATCCAGCTCAACCCTTAAATTTCCTGAGGTAAACATAAATGTCCGTATGTTTATATCATATTTTTTAGGAGTTAACTCAAAGGTAATGCTATAAATTTCATCTACTACTTGAATAGACACAACCGATGAATATATGTCATTGGTGACAGGCACATAGCAGTCCGCTACGCCGTCAATAACAAACTGTCCAAATTCATAGATTGCGCTGTCATAAAAAGCCGTAAGAGTAATAACAGAGTCTTCAAGCACATTAACAGTGTCGTCAGAGGTAAAGGTTTCCCAATTTACACCTATCTCGTTTCCTTCTCCGGCGGGCAGTACGATGTCAATACCATAAATCGCATCGGCCGCAACGGTTGCTGTTATCTCAAAATAATAACTTCCAAGCGAGCCTTTTGCATACTTTGTTATAAACAAATCCGTAAGACTCAAGTTGTAAGAGAAAATCTCTGTGTTGGCCGAAGGAAGGTTGTTGTTTTCAGTAAAGTATTGAACATAAAACTCTTCATATTCGCCCGTAAGTTTGTTTTCTGCTGACCATATAATAGCGGTATAAGTCATAGCAGTTCCGGTGTTGTTTGTATACCCAACCTCAAGATTTATGATGTCACCTATTACTGCTGAAGAAACCGGTGTAAAAACATAATCTGCTTTAGATTCAAAGTTTATTACAAACTCAGTATCTATAATATCAGCAAACAACATAAACATCGGGAGAGCATTTGTTCGCATTAAACCGACGGTAGCATATGTGTTGTAGGCTGCAGACGATGGTCCGTTATACAAAAACCATTGTTCAATACTCTTTCCTGTTTGCGGATTTTGAAATTCATTTATTGTAAAACTAATAGCTTCACTTCCCGCCATTTGATTTGCGTTTAATCTTTTTATTGAAACATTCGGTGCATATCCTTGTTCAGCATTACTTCGGTCATAGGCCAAAATCTGGAACGGATAGCTTGCGTTAGTCAGCTGCGGAACTTTGCTTGAAGTGTCCCAGCCTGCCGTGTTTAATTCTGTGTCTACGTCAGCAAAAGATTCAAACATCACATTATTGGTCCAATTTTTTGCAACATCATTATAAAGTCTTTCACGCTGAATAGCAGCGTTAGTTCCGTTGTTATATCCATAGTCGTCCCTTATTGTAAGAGCGTCATATGTTATACCCAGCTCGTTTGCAAAATAATATGTAGAAGGACGTCCGGCAACATATCTAAATTCTGTAAGGTTTGTAACCTCGGTGACAGTCCCTGTGTTATATGTTGTGCCAATTTCTCTGACACCGGCTGAATATCCCCAAACATCTGCATCAAAGCACGCATCTTCGCTATAAAAGTTGTCACTGATTATAATTCTTTCAAGAAAGTCGTCAAGTGCAACTTGGTCATAAGCATAAGCATCTGTAAACATATATGGGTTCAAAAGCAACCTGCCGAAAATAGCCCCATAATACATTGTGCCTACCGCAACTTCACTAAACTCGTCTGTTAACTTATAAGAATAATCTTGCTGAACCACATAAAAATATGGTTTTCCGGCACTTATACAATTGGTTACTTCAACATGTCTTCCGTTGATATCATCGTTATACGTAACACCCAACGCACTCGTCCACTCTCTTTCATAGTTCAATGAATTCCAATAGGTCGCAAACATACCGCCAATAACTGAAGTAACATTGTTGGCTGCCTTTATAAGATTTCCGTAGTTGGCACAGTTGGTTATTATAAGCGGTCTCAGCATGTTATACATAGAATAATTCGGGTTGGCACTTGTCGGCACATAGTTTGGAGTATAATCAAAACCAAGTGCAATACCGCCGACGAAGTTCCCCATAACATTTCCGTAGTTAATACAATTTGTAAAGCCTTCGGCCATACCAATACCTGCAGAATAAATGTTGGAAGTGGTTGTTGTGGTAATATTACTGAAGTTATAGCAATTTGTTATATTAGTTACCGGTACGTCGCCGATATAATAATCATAGTCTCCCTCATGTCCCGCTTCAAAGTAGTGCCTCCCATAAGGCTTATCAAGTGAAGCAAGTCCGGTAGGACCATAAATTGTGTTCTTGCCTAGGGTGCTTCCTATTCCGTATGCATAAACATAATATTTCTCATTGCGTGCTTCAATGTTTCCGGATCCTACAACACAATCCTCAATAATGGTTGCAAAGCCGATGTTAATTCCGCTTGCATAAGAAACAACTGAGCCTGACTGTTTATAGTTGCGGCTTATTACATCTGTATTTTCTGTATAACATCGTCTGATTCTTGCATCTATATACTCGCTGTTTACATAAAACATACCGCTTGCAGATGTGGTTGTGGCTTGCGTAACAACACTGATGGTGCTGCCTAGCACGGTGTTATCCGTCATCTCTATCACTTTGGTTTGTGCATTAGCAGTAAATGCCACATAAAGCATACCAACTGCCAAACATTCGGTTGTTGCCGGATTGTTGTCTATCTTTACGCTTACAAGTGAGTTTTTCAATGTATTGCCGACAAAACTCATTTGAGTATTGGCAGTACTGTAACCAATACCGTAAGCATGACCATAATTATAAGAATTGCCGTTAGAAAGGATTGGCGCGCTGTCAACTGTTACGCTCATCTTTGAATCTTCAACAGTATTGTCAAAGAACCCGCCTTCAAACACAAAAGTATTTTCCAAAGCATAGTCTCTGTTTCCAAAAGGTGCTTCCTGAGCATAGGCTGTTGCAACCAGCAGCGAACCTATTCCCACTGCATAAGCAACATACCCATGATTAACAATTTCTATACTGCATCTGGCTACCGTATTACCAATAAATTCCGAAGCCTGACCAATACCTCTTGCGTATGCAGTCGTAGTGGTTAATACCGGAACATAAACGAAAGTAGTGTCAGACACGCTGCAATCTTTAATAACTGCTGCATATGATGCAATTCCGTTTACACCATAACCGGCACTCCCGCGAACTACACTGTTTTCAACATTGATGTTTACAAAAACAGCATCATAGTTTGCAGTATTCTGGCTTATAATCGCAGCCGAATCCACAGTCGCACCTTCAGAGATATACGCGTTTGTTATAGTCAAATCCTTAACCTGCGCCTTTGGTGTAAGCCTTCCGAATATTGACGGATAAGCCAGCTGTGACGATGCATTATATGATTGCTTTACATAGGCATTACTTATAGTAAAGCCATTTCCGTCAAAATAAATTCTATTGTAATATACAGTGGAACTTACTGTATATGATTCAGCTGTTGCATATACAAAATGCGGCGGAACCCACCTTTTGCCTGCAAGGTCCAAATCGGCACCAAGCTGAAAATATGGCGCTGCGGCATAAGCATCTCTATAGTTGGTCGTATTGCCAACCAAAGAAAGATATCTTGCCCAAAAAGCAAATTCCCGTTCAGTTGATATAATCCATGGATTTGTAGCAGTTTGACCCCTTGTTGACAAATTCGTTGAATTTGCCGCATTAAGACGATAGTCCCCTATCAATGGGTCGGAATTTACATTTATATTGAAATGCGCAAATGTGGTCATACCAATAGTTGCGTAATAATCAATCCATGTATCAGTCCATGTAGTGGGCTCAGAAAGCGTGGCCCCCACCGAAGCCGGCTCCTTAAAGCCTGTTCCTTCAGTATAGTTGGTTTCCCGTCCGCTAAAAGCCTCTTGCTCAACCGATGTTGATGAGACCTTACTTACTGGTTCACGATTATCTCTGATTCCGTTCCCCAAATTAAGTAAAAAAATTCCGGCTATCATTGGCAGCATAATGACTGCGCAAATCAAGCTTTTTCCTAAAGCACTAAGTTGTTTTTTCATTAGTACTCCTCCTTAATGACTGATAATACCAATTTTTCGACAAAATAGCAATCAAATAACACCTTTTTTCTATCTTGCCCAAAAAAATAAAAAAATTTATATCTTTTGAAAATGTCATCAATTATACAAAAAACAAAAGAACTCCGTTTTATGAGTTCCTTTTCAATTAAATTTTCATTTAAAATACTTATCCAAGACTAATAATATATTGCTTTGCCCTGCCTTGGTCAAAGGCAGAGTCTTCCTCAAATCCTGTTCATCTATCCTTTCAAAATGCGGGTTTTCAATAAATTCTTGTGCGGCTTTCATTTTATTACTTCTATTATCAATTTTTAAAACATCTTCAATTTCTTTAGCAAATAATATGAGCTCATAATCATTCTCTCTGCAGTGAGTAGTTATTTCATCTAATTCCTTTTGTGCCACTCGACGTAAACTGCTAGGATTTCCATCCATATCAATGAAGTAAATTATGACAATATTCATACCAGATGAAAAAGCTTCTACTTTCTTGATTTGTCTTTTTGTACGGATTGATTTATAATTCCCTTTACCATCCATATAAACAGGCTGATAATCCGGTTTTACACCATAATAATATCTTATTATTTTTGATACGTAATCCTTATCTGTGGTTGAATTTTTACCATTACACTCTAAACAAAAAATTAATCTTTGGTTTGCGTCGCTCATTTATCATGCCCCCTAAATATGTCAATAAAATCAAACGCTTCCAACGAAAAAGGTAACCCTTTTATTAGACCTTTTTTATAAATATTTGACGGAGAATAACTACCCTTGTGTTTCCAAATTGTCAAATTGTTTTCAGTATCTAAGAAACAAATTTGACACTTATTTCTTCTATTTTGACAATTCATAACATCCATCGGCGAAGTATTATGTGTTGTGAAAATAATTTGTCCTTTTGAATAATCCGCAAAATATTCTATCATTTTTGAAAGATAGGCATCATTAATCGCTGAATCAAGTTCGTCAATGACAAGCACTTTTCCCGGTTTTGACAAATTCTTAAAAAACAAAAATAATTCAAAAAGTTTTTTTATCCCCACACTCTCCAAATCAACATCAATTCGGTAATCTGTATATACAAAATTAAGATAAGTATAATATATGTTTCTATCTTCTTTTTTTATGATTTCAATTTTCTTAAGGTCAGGCTTAAAAATTCTAAGAAAGTCCGCCGCATCTTTTACATCTTTTTCAAATTGAGAAAACATTTCTTTGGGAAGAATGCCCGCATGTAAATTATCTAAATCAATTTTTTTATCACTAAAAAATTTTTCAACTATTTGGATATGTTTTTCTTTATTAATTAAAAATTTTGCATGCGCATCCGCAAATTCCAACCGACAATGTAAATTTGTAATTAACTCACCAATCGGTTTTTGTATTTCATCAATAAGCAAATCTTCTTCTTTACTTACTAAGTTTTTCTGTTGAACATCAAAAAAAACTGTTTCAAAAAAACTTCTATTTATTAGTCTGTTTCTTAAAACCTCCTTTGTCTTAGGTCCCAATACACCCTCTTTAATATCACCGTTTTCTACAGATACAATCACACTAACATCGGGTTTCAATTGAATAAACTCTTCTTTGAGAATATCAATATCCTTTGTAAAAGGATTGTTTTTTTGAAGACTGATTAAATATCTATATTTCCTTGGTTTCTCAATCTGCTGTTCCGATACAAAAAACTCTACTGCCAACATCATTGAATTGGTTTTTCTATTCATAATGGCATTCAAATACTCTTGTCTCTCATTCATAAGTAAATAGTTTCTATCCAAAAGTATTCCTATTAAAATTTCAAAACCATGAATAATTGCACTCTTACCCGAGCCATTTGGGCCATAAATCGCTGTAGTGTTTTTATATGAAAAAACATTATGGTAATCTGGTCCATCTTTTCTATCATCAGCATAATTCATAAAGTCAATTTCAATTGGCTTTTCAATATTTTTTACTCCACAAACAGTAAATTTTGATAAAATAATTCCCATAATTTTTTCCTCTTTTGTATATTATACAGTAATTTCCACAACCACATTATAACATAAAAATCTGTTTTTTTCAAACATTTTTACTAATTTAGTAAAAAAATGTCAAATCCACATGATTATTATAGCATATATCAACTAAAAGTCAATGGACAAATGACAATCGGGACCTAACTGAAAATACATAAAACCAACAATTGCTTTTACTGTTTTTTGTTTTTGTGCTATACTAAAACTATGGAGGTCATTATAATGAACAAACAACTTAATGAAATTTTTAAAAACCATAAAGAAGGCAAAGATGTGTCTTCGCTGGTAAATAAACTTGCTGCAAAAATTATTCCGATAGGCAAAAAAGACCCTCTATGGGAAATCGGTGCACAAAATCTTTTGAAAGGCGTAATTATATCGCTGCTAAACAACCCCAAAACCACCGCCGAAACTTTTACTACTGACAAAATCAAAGAAATTTGTGAGCTTGGAAATCTCAAGGGTGACAAACTTGAAAAATTGCGCTCCTATTTTGAAAAGCAACCCCTTGCCTGCCGCCAGCTGGCAGACGCCGTTGTAAACAACTCCGACAACACCGCAAAGAGTTATCTGGGCGTTTTGTATAACTATTTGGCAAGACTGTAAAACTTCATCTTGCAAGACTAATAGTCTTGCTGCTTTACAACAACAAAAACATACAAAAAAATAGTAATTAAATTTACTGTTTTTTGTTTTTATGGTATAATGCGGTTGAACAAAGATTGGGGGGTATAGGTCACAGATGGATACAAAAGAAAAATTGAATTTTATTGTCAACCCAAATGCGGGCTGCGGAAAAACAACAAAGGCCATCGGGCTGATTGTTGACATTCTAAAAGAAAAAGGCATAGACTATCACATAGACTATGCCACAACTCCCGAACTCGCGAGGGAGTTTTCAAGTGCGCTTGAGGCTAAAGGGGAAAAGAAGATTATCATCGTTGGCGGAGACGGCACCTTCAGTGAGGTTTTAAACGGAGTGAAAAATCCGTCCGATTTGACTTTTGGGTTTATTCCCGCAGGAACAGGCAATGATTTTGCAAAAACGCTGGGTATATCCAAAGACCCCAAAAAAGCGCTTGAACATGTTTTAAACAGTAAAGTGACACAGTTTGATTATTTTCAGGGAAGATCCCGCAGAGCTCTTAATACTGTGAGCACCGGCATTGATATTGCCATAATACAAAAGTATAATTCTTATAAAAAACGCAGCAAGCTTAATTATTACCGTGCTCTGCTCGGGGCAGTTTTCAAGTTTAAATTTCCTTGCTTCAGGCTTAAAATTGATGACACAAAAGATATTCCCGAAAAAGATTACTTTGTTGTTTCGGTCTGCAATGGTCAATATTTTGGCGGCGGAATGAAAATCAGCCCCAACTCAAAACCAGATGATGGGAAAATAACTTTGGTCAGTATTCATGGCATGCCAAGACGAAAAATTTTTTTCCGGATGCTCGACGTTTTAAAAGGCAAGCACATCGGAAAATCTTATTCCGAAGAATATATCTGCGACCATATAACCTTAAACGACAACCAGCTCATGACAGTCAATTTTGACGGGGAACTTATCCCTAATGAGCCGTTTGATATTAAAGTTATAAAAAACGGACTGAATGTATTTCTTGATAAACAATAAAACTTAACTGTTTCAAAATTTAGGGGATAAAAAAGAATGACGCTTTTTCAGATTTTGGCTCAGGTAGTCGCAATAATAATAATTGTCATAATGGCGATCGGAGCGCAGGCCAAAACTCAGAGGTCTTTTTTGTTTTTTCAGCTTATTATCAACATTCTATACTGCGTGCATTATGCCTTTCTTTCTGCAACAACAGCCACTGTAGTTTGCATCATTTGTGTAATCCGCACCCTAATATTTTACCTCTATCGAAGAAAAGATAAAACAGTACCGATTTGGCTGCTGATTGTAATTCTTGCCGTTGTAATCGGATCCGGCGTATTTACGTGGGAAGGCTGGCTGAGCCTGCTGCCTATTGTCGCCACAATTTTGTTTACTTTTGGCCAATGGCAGTCAAACGTTAAGGTTACAAGACTGTTTGTAATCGCAGGCGACCTGACATGGATAGTCTATAACATTTTCTATCTTGCATATGCAGATATCGCAGGCAGAAGCGTTGAAGCACTGTCCTGCCTGATTGCATCACTTAGATACCGCGACGACACCAAAAAACAGCCTATGGAGGTTTCACCCAATATAAACCCCATAAGAGAAGTAAAGTTTTATAACCTTGAAGAAGTAGGTGAAGCACAGATTAAAATTGCTGTAGTAGCTGCTAAATACAAAAACAAATGGATTTTTTGCAAACAAAAATCAGGCACATGGGAGCTTCCCGGAGGGCACAAAGAAGAAAATGAGACTATTCTTGAAACGGCCAAAAGAGAATTATTTGAAGAAACAGGGGCTGCGAAATTTGATATCACCCCCGTCTGCATATATTATGTAACAAGACACGCTATGCTGTTCTATGCCAAAATAACAAAGCTGGGAGCCCTTCCGCCAACTGAAACCGAAATAGAGAGTATCGACTTCTTTGAAGATTTGCCGCCAAACCTCACCCTCCCGCAAATTCACCCCAAACTTTTTGAAAAAGCTAAAGAATTTCTGACTTCAACCAAAACTTAAATAATTCAATCAATAACTTAACAATAAATAAAAAAGACAGTATATATTTACTGCCTTTTTTGTTGTATTTTTTATTTATTCTTTTCAGCCCACAGGTCAGTCAAAGGCTTTGTCAGTGCCACAATTTCGGGGCTTGTCAAGCCATAGCTATTGGAGTCAAACACATCCACTACAACGGGAACTCCACCTATTACAAACTTGCCTAAGCAAACATTCTGGCAGCCTTGGCTCAGGCCGTTGCCTCTGATTGTGTTAGAAGCCACACTGTTTGAGGCCGTATCTGCAAATACATATGCTTTCACTGAATCGCTACCCTTTGTTATCAAAAAGACTTTCTCAAGACCCTCAAAATTTGTTTCACTTACAATTTCACTAACAGTGAACCCCGCACCTTCATATGCTTCTTTTGTTTCTGTAGCTGTTATTCTATCTTCGCTGGTACAGGCCGCCAGAGTAAATGCACAAAGCAGAAAAACCGCCGAGACCGCCAAGATTGTACTAAATTTTTTCATAATATTTCCTCCTTGATTTATAAACCGATTATATCATGAATTAAAAAATTATCAAACAAGTTTAATAATTAGTCAGAGCCCGGCTGATTATTTTCATCGTCGTCAAAACCTCTTATTCTTCGCCATAAATCTGCTTTATTAGTCCATCCAAAAGGTTGTTGGCCGCCAACAAACTTGCTATACTTTTTTTATCATAAAGGAGGAAATTATGAAAAAATTTGCATTTACCCTTGCCCTTTGTTTTACGGTAGCCATGAGCTTTGTTCTGGTTGGTTGCGGAGAACCAAAAACATATCTTGAGGGCACATTTGTTATGACATCTTTTGAGAAAGACGTAGGTATAAGCAGTCTGGACTTTGACAACGCAACTATGAACGAATATACCATAGAGCTTGACGAAGAAGGTAACACAACTTTTATATATGTCAAACCCGTAAGCAACACTTCAGGCGAAACTACAACCATTGATGCCCAAAAGGATACCATTGAAGGAAGTTATTATTTTCAGGGCAGCAAAATGACGGTGCTAAAAGATAACGCGGCGCAGGCAAGTATTCAGGTGAGCATCAATGATGCAGAGGACGAAATAACCGTCAAATATGTTTCAACGGGAACAACCTATTACACTGCAAAGTATACCAAACAATCAGCAGCAGAATAGCAAAAAAGAGAGCTTAGTCTCCCTTTTTTCTTTTAATATTTTTTTAATTCGTCTTTTATAATCTTTACAAGTTGCTCTTTTGCCATCAGTGTTTTTTCACGCGTCTTACGGTTTTCCACTTCAAGCTTATCACCGCTCTGTTTATTGCCCAACACTATAATATACGGAATACCATTTAGCAACATATCCTTAATCTTCACGCCAAGTGACATATCACGGTCATCCCAAAGCGTCTCTATATCCTCGCCGTTAAGATAGTCATACAGCTTTTGTGCTTTTGGAGCCTGCTCTTCACTCAGGTTTACAATGCCCACTTGATATGGTGCAATTGAAAGAGGAAAACATAAACCGTCGCTGTCGCAGTTAAGCTCAAGCGCCACATTTACGGCACGGCTCACGCCAAAACCGTAAGTTCCCATATAGCAATAGTCGCGCTTGCCCTCAGCATTAGTGAATTGAAGATTCATTGTTTTTGAATAGAATTGGTCAAGGTGAAAGATATGTCCCATTTCAACAGCACGTCTCTCAACCAGCTTTTTAAAGTCCACCTTGCCGTATTTTTTAAAGACATCCTGCTTCAGTTCTTCGTGCTCCAAAATCTCTTCGTTCAAAACCAATCCCGTTTTGTCATCACACAAAACCTTATCTTCGCCAATCTCACAAAAACACATAATCTCCTCTGAAATCTTTCCGCCATATCCGTTTACAGCACGCACAGCCACAACATTAATACCAAAAGCCTTGGCAAGCTCATAATAACACTGTTTCATTTTGTCATATTCTGCTTCCATAGCCTCTCTGCTGTCGTGAAAGGAATATCCGTCGTGCATAATAAATTCTTTGCAGCGCATAAGTCCGCCGCGCACTCTGATTTCATCCCTGAACTTTTTGCCTATCTGATAAACGTTAAAGTTAAGGTCTTTATAACTATTGATGTGAGTTCTTACAAGGTCAGCCATAAACTCCTCAGCCGTGGGGCTAAAGAAAAATTCATTATCTCTGCCTTTTGAATAAAAAGTTGTGTCGCTCGCCTTATACTTTTCCCACCTCCCGCTTTGCTGCCAAATAGTCTTTGCCTGAAGCTCAGGAAGACTCACATTAATGCAGCCATACTTATTTAAGTACTTTTTGGTGAGGTTTATCGCCTTGTCAAGCGAGCGCAAAAGCAATGGTCCTATGCTATAAATCCCCGCCGATGCTCTCTTCAGCTGTCCTGATTGAAACAGCATCTCCACCGACTTAAACTCCTCTTCACCTCTTGACTTACTGCTTTTAAACGGCACTTTGCTTAATCTCATATTTTTCTCCTTCTAACAAAACAACACGAGTTATTCGTGTTGTTAAAGTCTTTTTAATCTCTTCAAAGTGAGACCAGCCCCCAACACAAAAATACACATAATTTACGTGTGTGGAGCTGGGACAAAATTTGCTTTGATTGTTTTCATGCCTTCATTATATTCTTTTTTTTTATATAAGTCAATAAAAACGTCAAGCCCTTTGCTGCGGCATCCGGAAAATTTTGAGTATTGACAATCCTAGCATTTACATATATAATAACTATGCTAAGGAATTGTTATATTAACATCTCCCATGCCCATGTGTCCAAATTCATGAAGGAGCAATCCTTAGGGGGTATGCGTTTGGACACAGCAAACAAAAAGGCTTTGGTTTAATAAACCAAAGCCTTTTTTGAATGATAAACAAAATATGATATCAATTAAGTATAGCCTTAATCCTGCGAATGTTTGCCGCGGCACTTTCTTCTTTGATTATCTTAAAGCGGCCGAGCTCACCGGTGTTTTTCACATGCGGGCCGCTGCAAATCTCTTTACTGAAGTCTCCCATGGTGTATACCGTTACATCGTCGCCATATTTTGCGTCAAACAAACCTATTGCTCCGCTCTGCTTGGCCTGCACGGGCGTCATATGCTGACAAGTCACTTCAAGCTTTTGCGCTATGGCATCGTTAACCAGCTTCTCTATCTTTTCAAGCTCCTCGGGCAAAACCTTGCGCTCAAAATTAAAGTCAAAACGCAAACGTTCGGGTGTGATATTGCTGCCCTTTTGGCTCACATGCCCGCCCAGAACTTTTCTAAGCGCTGCATGCATAAGATGGGTGGCCGTGTGAAGCTTGATAGTTTCGGGGTCAGTATCCGCAAGCCCACTCTTAAACACAGCGTCTCCCGCCTTCGAAAGTTCTTTATGCCTGCTCAAAAGCTCATTAAAAGCCATATCCTCAACGCTAAACCCACGCTCGGTCAAAAGCTCACGGGTAATTTCTATAGGAAAGCCGAATGTATCATACAACCTAAAGGCGATTTCTGCCTTCAAGATTTTTGCGCCGTTTTTATACTCAAAACTGTCTTCAGACTTTATAGCATCCTCAAACACTTTAAGTCCCTGTTTGAGGGAGGCTGAAAATTTATTCTGTTCTGCAACAAACTTATCTACAATCTGAGCCTTTTCAAATCTCCACTTGGGCGACATGCCGATTGCAACGATATTATCAATCGTCCTTCCAACAAGCTCAGATGCTTTGCTTTCATCAAATTCAATGGTACGCATGTGCCTCAGGCTTCGTCTGATGAGGTTTCTCAAAACATACCCTGCTCTTACGTTGCTTGGTTCAGCTCCTGAATTCAAAATTAAAACCGCAGCTCTCACATGGTCAGCAATAATCCTTATTGACCTCGTGTTGGACACTTTTGAGCTTTCGTTCAAATATTTCATTATAGGCAAAAAGATTTCAGTTTCATAAACGCTATTTACGCCATTGAGCGTAGCCAATAATCTCTCAAGTCCAGCACCGGTATCTACACTTCTAAACTTTAGCGGCAGATACTTTCCGTCAATGGTCTGAAGATATTGCATAAACACTCCGGCGTTCCAAATTTCGGCATACCTGCCCTTTGTGTCAAACTCGCCGCCTTCAAGAAAGCTTTTCACCGGAGTTCGTCTGTCAAAAAACACTTCAGTGCAAGGCCCGCAAGGGCTTTCTCCGTCACCCATACGCCAGAAATTATCTTCAAACGGCAAACCTAATATATGAGATTTCTCTATTCCCGACTTTTCCCAAAACCCGCTGCTAAGGCTGTCAGGCACAAGGCCTCTCTTTTTATCTCCGGCAAAATAAGTCACAAACAACCTATCCTTTGGAATTTTCAGCCTATCAACCAACAACTCATACGCCTGTCTGATAACATGCTCATGGTCATAGTCTCCGATAAACCAGTTTCCCAACATATGAAAGGCCGTCAGGTGAGTGTCGTCACCAACGTCCTCAATGTCAATTGTTCGAATGCAAGTCTGAATGTTGCACATCTTGTCGCTCTCGGGTTTTTCTTCACCGGTAAACACCTTTTTGATTGGCGCCATGCCCGAATTAATAAAAAGCAAAGTCGGGTCATTTTCGGGCACGAGATTTGCGTTTTTTATTTTTTTATGTCCATACTCTACAAAAAAATCTATAAAAGCATCCACCACTTTCTTAGCCGTATACTTCATTGTCTTTTCCTTCTTTTCCCCTATCATAGGGGGCATATTACATATATCACTAACACCGCCAAAAGTCAACCTAAAATAAACAAAGTTGTGTCTGATAACACAACTTTGCTTCAACTTTTCTATTTGTTAATTATATCTTACAGCAAGTTAGTCAGCTTATCTTCCTCCTCAACTAAGAAATCCTTTTTCATCCATTTATTGTTGTTACTGCTAAAAACTATGCATGAATCCCCTTTCCTTAAATATTGTCTAAGCTGAAAAGAAAGGTCTAAATATTGTGCCTTATCAAGGTCTCCTTCAAAAACCGAGTTTTGAACATGCGTCAGAAACTTTTTACATATCTTAAACACATTGTTTGTAACATTGCCGCCGCCCTGGCTTTTTATGTCATAAACCAATACTACATACATACTCCACCTCACCACCAAATCTTAAAGGGCTCATACTCCTTGTCACCGATGAAATGCTTTATGAGTTTATACAGTTCCAGCCTGATTAAATATCTATATGAAACATCTCTCTTAAGACTTCTGTGCATGATTGTAGTCTTTAGTCTTTCATCAAATTTTTGCACTATAAGCTTAAGGGCACTATCCTTAAGCCTTATGCCGTTTGTGTCACTATAAAAATCACTTTCCCCAATCTCACCCTTATTGAGAAGTGAAAATATAAGCCTATCCACAATCAGCGGCTTAAAAATTTCGGTTACATCCAAAGAAAGTGAAAATCTTTTTACAAACGGTTCATGCAAATAACTTATAGACGGATTAAGCTGAGTTTTATATATCTCGCTCACTGTCTTACTATAAAGCATACTGTTTAAAAAAGAAATTAAACTGTTGACCATATTGTCAGGCGGACGCTTAATTCTTTTTTCAAAATTGATATCCTGATTAATTATATCATTCCATAGCCCATAATAAATCTTTCTGATATTCCCTTCTATCCCCATAATGGCCTGTATGTCGTCATACCGCTCAAGCGTAGAAAGCAGAGCTTCAATTTCATCAATAGCCTTGTCAAACTCACGGCCGCGGTTGTTATAATATCTGATATTTCTAAGAATGTTTTCACCGGCTCCTCTCACAAACTTACGAGCAAGCTCGCAGCGTTTGGTATAATCCATATAAAATCCAACCTGACTTACCAAAAGCGAACCCGAAATATGCTCTTCTTTAGGGTGAAAGCTGCCTATATAATGCTCATAATAGTTATAAAAATGAAGTACTATTTTGTTCTTATACAATATATTAAGCAATGCCGAATTTAGAGAAACCTGACCAAATATATGAATGTCATAGACCTTTTCTATAGGAATATCCTTCTTAATCCCGTCTTCTGTGCAAAGCCTTATGGTGTTGTCCTTTCGCATAATTTCACCATTTGAAAATATATAAAAACTCTCTTGCATATTGCCCTCCCAAATAAAAGTAAATCATACATAAATCATAATAAGCACATGCCCGACATACTTTAAGCGGTTCGATATGCGGCGGAAACTCACTATTTATTATTTTTTCTATCTCTTCAATTTTGCCGGCAATAATTTCCACGTCACCCTCTTCAAGCTCAACAGTTTCTGTCTTTTTTTGAAGCGGCAAATCAATTTTGCCCTTTATGTCTTTGACACCCCGCAAATGCAAGTGATACAAATAAAACTTAACCTGCCAAATGGCCGCGTCAAGCTGACTTTCGGACTTTTTAACTTCATGAACCGTATTATTTTTAAGATAGTCAATATTTGCAATATCCTCTATCATAAAATTATGTTTTTCCTCTTTATAAGTTGTTTGATCAATAAACTTGCCAACCTTTACAAGTCCGCTTTCATTTTCCATATTAAGGCGATGCGACGACAACCATACTTTACGTTTACAAATATGAAAATAGCCGAACATATATCCCGTAACCGCCATAACAACCTCCCAACACATAAAATAACATAAGTAACTTCTCTTACAAAATCCGCTTATCAACCCCCATATCAGCTTCATCATCAATTTTTGCCTGCAATCCTAGCTTACTGTCATATAGCAAATCAGTCAGATATAAATCCGCCTCTTCTCTATATATAAACTCAACATTTTTGCCCTTAAGTGTATACATGTTCTGTTCAGATATGCTTATCACAAAATCTTTTAATTTTTCTCTCGCGATAGCTTTTTGTCCCTTATTTTCATCTTTTAATCTTGGCAAAAGCTTTTCAACATCGTTTCTGAACTTATACGGCACAATAGTGACACTGTGTATCTCCCTAAATTTGTTCTTCGCTTCGCTTTTGTTATAGTCGCCTATCCTAAAGTTTTGTATCAGCCTGAGAGTGTTTTTAAATTCCTCATAATACTTACTGCTTTTGACACTCTCAAGCGAATAAACCTCTTCTATATACCTCTGCTTATCCTGCTCAGTAAAATATTTGTTGTCATATGGTTTCAGTGCTTCAAAACTTTTGTCATATATATACTTATCATACACCGAGCCTCTTCCAACACCGGAATTAAGTATAAATACATTGGGCTCCTCAGAACTATAATCTCGCTTTCTATAACACCTGCCAAGCCGCTGGATAAGCGAATCAGCCGAACACATATCCGTATAAAGCAAATCAAAATCAATGTCGAGACTAGCCTCCACAATTTGGGTACTTATAAAAATCCCGACCCTACCCTTGCTTTCAGCCTGTCCCGCTTCTCTTATTGCAATTTCTTTCCGGTCTCTATCAATCTTAGTAAATCTTGAATGCAGCAATGTGGCGTCTTTTTCAAACTTGCCATAAGCCTCCTGCGCCCTCTTTATAGTGTTGCAAATAACCAGCACGCGTTTAGTCTGAGCTGAGTGTCTGATTGCGTCATAGTCAAAGTCTTCACCCTCAAGCAGTTTTATCCTGTGTCTTATTCTATCCATCAAAAAAGCTTTGGGTTTGCCTTCTTCCAGCACAAGCGATATATCATTGCCATAAATGTCTTTTCCGCATATTTCCTGCTTCAGATGCTCCGTCAGAAACGGCGGCATAGTAGCCGTCATAATACAAAACCTGCCGCCCATTTTAGTAATAATTTTTAGTCCGTATATGATATAAGCCAAAATATTGGGTGAGTAGGCCTGAATTTCATCTATAATAACTCGGCTATAAGACAACGTCGCCGGCAAAATTTCCAATCCCGGAGCCTTAAACACAAACGTAAAAAGCTGATCTACTGTCGTAATTGTCATAGGGTGGATAAATGCTTTGGCACGCTTTCTAAAAAGCTCTGCATCATCATATTTTCCTTCGTCATATTTCTTGTCGTCCTGATTCATAAAAAAGCTTGTAGTATCACTGTGCAAATGCCCTAAAAGTTTACTCTTTCTAGGGCTTGTTCCCAGTGTCCCCTCAGCTCCATCAGAAGCCGGAAAATATCCGTTGTCAACAAATCTGTCATACATAGCATCAATCGACACTTTAAGCGGAAGTGTATAAAAAGCCTTCTCCTGCCCCGTCCACAAAAGAGCGCCTTCTGTTTTCCCGCTGCCGGTTGAAGCTATCACAATCACATTTTTGCCGCGATTTTCAAGCATATACCGCTGACAATCATTAATCTTCCATCCCTCTTTTGTTGCATAGGCCTCAACAAATTTATCATGCTCTATCGGAGCAATCTCACACCCCTCATTATATGCTCCTGCACCGTTAGCACTTCCCGCCCAATCAAACTTATTCAGCATGCCCTTAATTTTAAAATATTTTAGAAGATAATCTTCTTCTGCATTTTTATCTTCCAGACCAATTCTTCCAAGTCTGCCCAGAGACGTTATTCCACTCAGCTTAACCGAGCTGTCATTTATATATTTGGTTAGATTATTGCGGATATATTCTTTTATCATTTCATCGCTATAATTACTATAATCTCGTGTATGATGATTATAAATTGCCTGATAAATAATTCTCGTATATTCTTCTCCAAATTCTTTTATCAAATAAGAAGTATCCAAAAAAGCACAGCTTAAAATTCCATGCGGGATTTCACATGGAAGCATAGGTATCTTGGCTTTTTCATCTTTTAACTTAATCTGCATTCTTTGCTGAAACTCCCTGTTTTTCTTGCCTTCATCATGTTTCTCACACGCAAATCTTATCACTTGCCTTTCTTCCTCACTAAAATACTTGCCAAAAAGCAAGAAAAACTCCTCTGCGTTTTTCATAACATTTTCTATATGTTTTTCAAGCGTTTGTCCGTCTGATTTAGCTAAATATTCCATAAAAATTCCCTTTGTTTTTATAATATTTTTTTTGTCTTAAAACCAAAAAGCGGGCAATCCCGCTTTATGCAAAAAATATTCCGAATTTCTCTTCAGTATTCATTTCCTGATGCGCAACCTCGGCAGTCAACACTAAATCATTATCAGCCCTATAATGAAAGGCATGAACCTTCTCCCATTCTCTAAAGCCGCTTTTATCGTTTATATTATAAATTTTGTTTAGTGTATATCTTGAGCATGGTGCATAGCTTCCCATCAATCCCTTTGCTTTTGCATATATTACTTCAGGAATATACGCATCCAAACAAACTTTTGGGCTTTGGGTGGGCTCAAACTTTACAACGTCAACCTTATCAATTCTGAGCAAATCCTCATACCTTCCAAGCGATGGATAAATCGCTGGATTTTTCAGCCCACTCAAAATCCTGTCAAAATCCTCTTGCTCCTGCGGCAAAATATGAAGAACAAGGTTGACATCAATCAATAGTTCCATATCACTTGGCCCCACTGTTATGCCATCCCAGCCATCTCCGTTTTTAACTTTTAGTTGGTGACGGCCGCCTTCTTCATAAGCTATACCCATAAAATATCTCGTGTACATATCGCTTATCATAGTGGCATGCTCACCTTGAATACTTACCTTCATTGGCATATACGGCTTTTCTTTTGTAGGTCTAAAACCGCACATATTATGCACAAACCCAATCACCGTGGAGTATGGCGGCAGAGGAAAACTCTCGCCAATGTCAATGGAGAGCGGTTTTTTATAGTTTGCAGATATTTGGCTGCACTTTATCCTTATACACTTACTCACAGTTTTCTCCTATCTTTTTTGGATTAAAAACTTATTTTCTTTGTGAGACTGTCAAAAAATTCACCTATCATCTTGGGTTCCAGCTTGTCTTTAATTGCCTGCTCATTTGCAAATGTCCCCGTCAAATAACCTACTTCAGTGTTAGCTTTAACTTCCCCTTCAAGCGAAATCGCCTGCAACAATGTCTCTATATTCAACTGATTATTCTTAAGCTTAAGTTTTCCTTCAAAAAACGGATTTTTAATATCATAAAGCCCGCCTATTACAAACACAGGGCTAAGATTTTCTCTTCGGCCTCTAATATCTCTATAAAGCATCTTTATGGTATTAAGCAAACTCACTACTCTTTTGGTTTTTTCAGCGGCACTGATTTCTATATTTCCGTTTTCATCCTTACCTACTCTATCCAAATCTATTGTCAAAGTATAGGCATAAAATGACTGGTGATTTTCACTTTGAGCCAGCGCATTGTCCTCGCCTATTCTTCTGCTTTGCCCCATATTGTTTAAAAAGTCCGTATCTCCCTTATAGCTTTCAAGTGAAATTGCATGCGAAAGCCTTGCCACAGCATTTCGGGTGGAAGCATTGTTACCCTTGGTGGTCTTCATATATCCAAACAAATCTATTTCGGGATAATCTTTTATTGAAGCATCAGGTGCAAATTGAACAACCTTTTTATCCCCGCCGCCTTCTGCCTTGACAGGAGTATTATCCCATGCCAGCTGATTTATTATGCTATATCTCAATGCCTGCCTTGAAATATAAGTATATGTATTCCCATCCCCTCTTGTAAGTTGTTTGAGTGAAGAAATATTTCCTATTCCTTCGCCGTAGTTTGCGCTCTGCGCTTCAAATATTACACTTATCGTTAAACCATTTTTCATAATTATTCTCCTTTTCCTTCTTTATCTTCTTTTTCTTTACGAGGCTCACCTAAAAGTCCCAGAATAAACGCAAGGCCAATTTCTTTAAAATCATCATCGCTTTCAATTCCGTTCAGAAAGCCGCTTGGGATGGGCATATTGATGCCCGAATACAAACGTATTAAAATATCAAAAAATAATTCCCTATTTTCGCTTCTGACCGCATTTTGAAGTTTAATAACTATCCCGTTCAGCTTATTCTCATTCTTGCTACCGTCATTAAATCTGTTCTTTACTTCCTGTCCGTTATTCCAAACGGCCCACGCCCGTTTTATGTTGTTTTGCACTTTTTCTTCCTCCTTCTTTTTTCTTTTTATTTCAATCATAAGCATCTGCATCAGCGTATTTGCATAAGCGCCATATTTCAAAAACTTGTGTATCGTATTATACAGCGCTTTGTTATAGAACAAACAATCCAACACAGTTTCCAGCACACTTATCCATTCGGGCTTACTTGAGTTTCCTATATTCACTTTGTTTTTTGAAATTGAATTAAGCTCAATCTTACAATCAGTAAATATCTTAATCAATCTTTTATCTACAACATTAAGTGAATACCGCGTTTTGTCATTACTCAGTTTTTGGTTTATCAAAACCTCTATGTTATTAAGTTCCCGCTTCTTTTCTGCCATTTCTTTCAAAATAAGCTGAGTTATCACCGAGAATCTGGACTTGTTTTCAATATTATCAAACTCTCGTTTTGAGTTTGCATTAATTAGTCCGTCAATCGTTTCGTTCTCGTTTATAAAAATCAAATCCTGATCAATTGAATTAAACCCAAGCGGAGCGCAGGTGTATATAAACGTACATAGCGGACAAGCAGATAAATCCGGTTTATAGTTCCAGAACGGTGATTTTTTCTTTCCGTCATCTATACCTAGATTTTGGATAAACGACAGCGATTGTAAATTATCACACTCTATATCACAAACACAACATCTCTTTTTTTGCTTTTTGCCGCTGATAAGCATTTCTCTTATTGAATCAATAAGTCTGTCATTTAAAACCTTTGTAATGTTAAATTTAACTTGATTTTTATGTAAAAATGCAATTCCCGACCAAATCATGTTTATTTTGGTATACATAATGTTTTTCATATACAACGTCTTTTGAATTTCTTCTTTTTCAAAGTCGTTATAAATTTCTCTAATCAAGCTCTTTGTAGCCTCTAAATTTTCAAAAGTATCTTCTTTCAGTTTAGATATATTTTCTGCAATATTGTTTTCAATGCCGTCAGCTTTTAAAACCTCAAAACCTGTGAGAACACTTTGCTGCACAAAAGAACCGACTATATATTTTATGTTTTCCTTAAACTGTTTGGGGTCGTCGACTTTCTTCATATCTAAAATTGAATTCATTTTACTCATTGAAGTATACAGCCTTGTTGTTTCCTTATATCTATCAATAATAGCCTCAACATACAACGCTGCCAAATCAGCTTTTATGAGGTCGGCTTTTGAGATTGTCAGTTGGTCACGGTTGATTTGATGTTGAATACCTCCGCGCTCCAGAATATTAACCAGCCCAACAACTCCGGCGTTAAAGAGTGCAGTATCAAGGCGAACGATTACTTCGCTGTCGGAGTTACCGGAACCTTGTTCATGATGTTTCTCATTCATGCATCCGCCTCCTTTGCCGAGATTATGTCAAAGAGTCCAAAACCTTCGCTTCTTCGGCTGCCCATGCCTGCCATATAAGCTTCTTCTATTATTTGCGGACTTGCTTCAAGCTCAAATACACCGGCCGAACAATCTATATTCATATCTTTATACTTAATCACCAGCCGCTTGCCTGTCACCGGCACAGGTTTTATGGGCCTTAACGCAACCTTGCCATCAGGGATATTTCTTATTTTTAAATAATTACTTACAACAAACTGCAGAGTTTTGGCAAAGCCGTCATCATAGTAATTCAGATAAAAATTCTTGCCGCCCTCAAGGTTTTTCCGCACCACAAGCGGACTTAAAAATTTAATCACAACTTTGTTTGTGTTTCCAAAAATAGGTTTAGTATTTGAATAATTTACACCCACAAGTTTCATGCTGTTTGAGCCCGGCAGAGGATATTCGTCGCATCCCTCATATTCACTGTTTTTCATACTCAAAAAAGAGTTATACAATTTCATAAGCATTTTAGTGTCGGCGCATGAGAATTTCACTGAAATCGCATTCTCTTTCAACAAAAACCTGTCACCTTCAATCTTGTCCACCGGCAGAAATACAGAAAACGAATAGGTTTTCATCCTATTTGCCAAATAAAGCTCGTTGTATGTTTCCGGATATTTTTTCTCAAGTACCGATTTTATAAAAGACAAAATAACCGATCTATAATCAAGCGGAATACACTTCTGCTTCAGCAAAAACTTTAATTCTAATCTTAATTTTGACATTCGTTTTCACCTCAACTAAAGTATAGCGCTTTTTTTTTAATAATCAAACAATTTTGACAATTTTTTCTAAATTTTGGAAAATTTCCCTTTTCTTTTCCAAGTTTATTTTGAAACTATTGTGATTTATGTTAGAATAACGATATGAAAAGAAGTCTTAACAAGTTTATTTACAAAACCGAAAAAGAAATTGACACCGAGCAGCTGGTTGGTCTTTTTAACAGTGTAAATTGGAAGATTTCAAGGTTTCCGCAAAAACTGCATAATGCCATCAAAAACAGCGCTTATGTGCTGTCGGTGTGGGAAGATATTCATCTGGTGGGCATTTTAACCGCCGCCCAAGACAGAGCGGAAAGCAGCAAAAAAGCTGACGCCTTTGGGGTCAACCTTGTTGTTGAACCCAACTATCAGGGTATAGGTATCGGCAAAAAACTTATAAGCGATTTTTTAACAGCCTCCAATGGCACCATAAAAAAACTTTTGACTACCGAAAAAGACCTCGAAGGATACTATGCCAAGTTCGGATTTATCTCAGGCTGCACAGCAATGTTTAAAGAAGAAGATTGGAGGTGGGGAACACAAAATGCATGAAGAATACGGCACACTCAGCACAAAATTTTATGAGCTGTCAAAGCCTGTCGGGCATTCAATCGACGGAGATATTGAATATTATTTTGAAAAACTCAAAAACATAAAAGGCAAAATCCTGGAGGCCGGTGTAGGAACAGGCAGGATGTTTATACCCTTTTTAAAAAGGGGCCTTAATATTGACGGCGTAGACTTATCCTCCGAAATGCTTAAACAATGCAGCATCAATATGAAAGCACATGGTGTAAGCGCAGAACTTTATCATCAAGACCTTACAAAACTGTCGCTCAAAACCAAATATGACGCCATAGTAATGCCGACAGGCAGCTTCTGTCTGCTGCCTAAAAATACCATAATGCAGACGCTGTCTCTGTTTCGCGAACATCTGCGCAGCGGCGGAAAAATCATAATAGATATTGAACTTCTCCCCGAATTCAGTGCAAGCGAACAAAACATCCGAAGCATCAAGCTGGAAAATTTGGACGAACTACTTCTCACCACAACCAGCGAAAGCATAGACTTTAAAAATCAAAAGATATTATATATTAACAAATACGAACTGAAAAGCGGCGGCAATACGTTGAAAACCGAGGTTTCCCGTTTTGTGCTCTATTGGTATGACATATACGAATTTGAACAACTCTTGAAACAAGCGGGATTTAACTATATTTCATATCAAATCGGATACGGAACAAATAATAATTCTTCCTGCATAACATTTATAGCAACCAATTAGTCGTCATGACTAATCGGTCGGACATATATATTCTTTGCCTCTAAAAACCGGCAACATAGCTAAGTTGCCGGTTTTTCTATTTTCTATTATCCTCATTCCTTTTTGGGTGATTTGATAAAATATTTGTTGGTGCGCTTATTCAAAAAGTATACAACCGATCCGCTTTTTTCAACAATTTCGACAACATAACTTTTAAGCGAATGTATATCATCAAAAGTCATGCCCAGCAGGTTGTATATTTGCCTGACATTTTCAACGGACGTTTCAAAAATCGGATCATTGTCGGGGTCAAGCTGGTCCTTAATCAGGCCGCGTATGATATTTATTACTTTTATTTCCTGCTCCGTTAAAATATCGTTAATAAGATAAACATCCTGCATATCATACATTTTGTCACACTCAACCTCTATCGCTGCAACATATTGAGTTATGATGCCAAGCAAATGCGCTCTATTACCTTCTATCCGCTTGATATCCTCCGGCAAAAGGCTGTCGTTTGTGCTATAAACCTGAGAGCAGATTATTGCATCTGTCGCCGCAGCAAGCGCTTCATCCAGCGGCTTGTTATTCACATTATCCGCTTGAAGGTCCCCATTATGCAGTCCAAGGTTAATAAACTTTCGTGCAAGCAGCAACACCCTATAAAATATTTTTTCAAAGTCAAAACTTCTGACCGCCATCGCCTTCTGCTCGGTTGTCTTACGGTTTGACATATCTACCAAAAAGCCTGTTATGGCAGATGCCAGAAAACCGGTTCCAAGCGACAAAAACAAAATCCCCCAAAACCCGCCCGAGGGCAGCCAGATAGTCACAACAGAGCATACTAAGCCTATTGCCAAAATGACAAAATACATAGTGTAGTTATATATAAATCTTTTCTTTTTATTATTCATATCATTCCTTTTAAATCTCTCAGATGATTGAGCCTTTTTTAAGCAAATATTTCCACTTCTTTACCGCACGCATAAGTCCCTTATCTTTTTGTTTTTTGTTAAGCTCCCCAAATTCTTTTTGGTCAAACCACTTTAGCTGCTGACCTTCAAAGGGGTTAAACTCCTCAGTTTTTACAGTAAACACAAACCAGATGTCAAGGTGAGTGTGCACAACATCTTTTTTCATTGTATAAATCACCACATTAAAAATCTTGCCGTCATTAAAAACCTCAATATCCTCTTTGCCGCTTTCTTCTCTTGCCTCTCTTAAAGCCGCATCAATCAAAAGGACATCGCTTTTTTCGATATGCCCGCCCAGTTGCTGCCACAGTCCCGTTTTCTTGTGCTTTACCAAAAGCACCTTAGTTTTGTCAGCATTAAAAACAAAAGCGCTCGCCGTAACATGAATATCGGGGTTGCTTGATATATCGTTTTCCTTAACGAAATTAATGACCTTTATCAAATCCTCTTGCTCATCAAAATCTGTCGGGTGATGAAAAAATAGGCGTTCAAGCAATTCTTCTTTCATAAATTTCTCCAAATATGTGACAATTATATCAAATTTTTAGTAACGTTCAAAACAAAAACAACAAAAGTCCCTAGCCCAGCCTAAAATTTTCTTGCGCAAACTAAACAAAACCACTTCCTTTTTCGTATATTTTAGGTTATAATAATAAAAGTTTTCACCAAGACTCTTAAACTTTTATTGCATAATTTAAACCAAAATATGTAGAGGTGTCAGAGTGGCCGAATGTGCCGGTCTCGAAAACCGGTGTGCAGAAATGCACCGAGGGTTCAAATCCCTCCCTCTACGCCAAAAGTGCCAGAAGCAGAACTTATAAACATACTCCGCACCACAAAAAGACGGTCGGGTTCACCCTGCCGTCTTTTATCCTTTATTCTCTGCTTCCTTACCCTTGCTGCTTATACCATTGTCCATGCTTGACATGCTCATTGGAACCACAACATGTTGTTATACAATACCTGTGTTAAAAACTGCACAGGTATTGTATAACAACAAGCGACGTAAGATAGCCCATTGACAGCGATATATAATAATGATATAATTATACGTATTAAAAAGCGTCTTAAAGGAGAAAAGTTATGGTAGCAACCGAAAACCTGCAGAATAATTTAGAGCCATTTTGCCCGGAAACAATGGCTGCAACCGCATGGTGGGCGAATAATTTAGAAACCTTGTTAAAGGGAGACGACAAAACTTTGAGTTCTGAAGACGCCAAGCGTCTGGAAATTTTTAAAGAAAAGCTTCCCAAAGAAATACAATCACACATTGATACACACGGCTTTAATTTTTCGTTAATATCAATCCATGATTATTACCCAACCATCACAACTGATTTTCAACTGACAACAACTGAACTTTTATGGGCGGAGGGAAATATAGGAATACCTTCCTATCACCTTGCAATGCATATCAGTAAAGGCCATGTCTTGATAAATACAGAAGGGGAAAGTAAAATAATATATGACGCCGAAGCCAATAAACTCAGTGATTTAAACAACACCCATGACGGCAAGCTTTCAGCATATTAAAATATGTGACACTGACGACAGCAACTTTTAGATGCCTTAAAACCTATTACTCCGACGATGGCAAATTCAGTATTTTTTCTTAAGTATAAAAAAACGAACTTAAAGTTCGTTTTTTATTATTGTATGTTCTTTATAACCTTCTGAACCAACCCCATGTCCACCTTGCCGGCAAAATTTAGCCTAAAGTGCTTCATAACATTTGGCAGGCTCTTGTCACTCAGCGTATTAATTATCTTTAAAATCTCCCCCTCGCTCATCATCTGAGGCAGATATTTTTTTACAATTTCTGTCTGCCGCTCTATAACGGTCACCTGCTTGGCATTGCCCGCCTTTTTATAATTTTCACACTCATCACCAAGCTCTTTAACTGTCTTTTGCAAAATTGCTACCATATCAATATCACTGAGCTCCTCCCCCTTTGCCCGCTTTTCAACCGACTGCAAAAGAGCTTTATTCATAACTACGCCAAAAATCGCTCTGGCTTCGCTGTCTCTGCTTTTTATGGCATCCACATTATCTTTTTTAATTTGTTCAAGTATGTTCATTTACTTCTCCCTTTATATAATTATATATTCTTTTCTTCCAATCTCAACAATTCGACAAAATGTATTTGCTGCAATCTTTAATATGAGGCAAAATCTTTGAAACCTATCAGTTTTTTGCCAAACAGCCAAAATTCACATTAAATACATTTTGCGGGAAATCAAATTCTCATCCTGTGCTTTCGCACCAAGAAAACTATCAATATTACAATTCCTGCAATAACCAAAGCCCCCGCAACCGAACCCAATATTATATATAGTACAATATCATTCTCGTCACCATCTCCGGGACCAGGACCGGGGCCTGGACCGGGGCCTGAGCCACCACTGCCTACAGTTATAGTTACACTCTTTGAAGTAATGTTGCCCGCAGCGTCACTAAGCGTGCATGTGAGAGTATATGTGCCAACCAACTCAAAGTTCACGCTACCTGTTATATTAGCATGGGTCACAACAATTACACCGTCAATTTCGTCACTTGCAACAAAGTATGCCGCCGAATCAAAGTCTGACGGAGCCTCCCCCACATTAAAACTAACAGGCAGCTCTGTCAGAGTTATGTCCGGAGCAACATCATCAACAAAAGTTAGTCTTATTTGCGCTTGAGGACGAGGATTTACTTCGCCGTCGCTTACCTCATAATTAAATATCACCACTGCCGGCAAATTATTTTTGATATCAGCAAGTCTGACCTTAACCATTAAAATGTTGTTTGTTATACTAAACACTTCAAACGGCGGACTGATATACTCCTGCCCTGCATCGTCAACATACCATGTTACTGCCACCCAATAATAATATAAATCATCCCCATCGCTGTCTGAACCCTGCAGGGTTATATCATGCGTGCCGCTATAGCTCAGTGCTAATTCAATATTGTTTACCACCGGCACAACATTGACAACCGTCACCGCTATAGTCCTGACTGCAGTGTTACCGTTGCCGTCAGAAAGCATATAAACCACACTAAAACTTCCGCTGAGGTTAAAAGTTTGTATGTCGCCGCCGTCAATTGTTACATTGCTAATCAAAAGGTCAGCTACATTGTCGCTTACGCTCTCAATAAACGAGCGCAGGTTGGTGGGAGTTTTACTCTTATTAAGCGTCAAGGTTCCGCTGTTCATGCTGGCTATATTAAACACAATAGTCGGAACCGCTGTGTCAACAAATGTCACACTAAACGTAACTGCCGCCCCTTCAAGTCCCTCACTGTCAACAGCATATGCGGTAATTATAACGGTACCCAAAAATTTTGAATTAGGTACCAAACTAAAGCTTGTGCCAGACACCGAAAGCACGGCGCTTGAAGAGGCTACATTTATGCTTGCAAAAATTGTGGTGCTGTCGCCGTCTAAGTCAGTTACAACAAAGCTTCCCAAAACAGTTGTTCCTGCATTTATGCCGGCTCCGCTGCTGATACTGCTGCCTGCAGTAACCGAACTGAAGATTGTCGTAGGTGCATGATTAGAAATAATTACGCTGATATTTAAAACGCAGGTGTTGTTTGACACACCCCCCGTCCATGTTATGGTACCGCTGTATGTGTTATAAGCATTAGGATTATAGCCGCTGATACTTATTACAACAGGATTTGAAGTTTTTACGCTTGAATAATACACCGAGGCCCCCATATCCTCAACCATATAAACACAACTTTCAATAGCGGCAACTGCGTTTAAAAGGCTAGTCCCTTTTATAGTATCAAACGAAATTTTTCCGTTTTGCATAATAATCTGCGGTTGAATATCGGTGTAATATTCAACGCTCACAAACACAACCGGACTGTCTAATAAAAAGTAAGAAACGGACAAACCTTCATCTAATGTAGCAAAGCCCGCTTCCCAGCGCGGAGTAAGCGTCACCGAATATACAAAGCAGAACTCTCCGCCAATGGTTGTTGTCTCAATATATCTTGTATTGTTTAAAATGTCAGTATTCATTACGACATCAAAATTTCTTTGTTGCTTATCAAATAAAATAACATTAAAGTAATTGCTTACAAGATATAACTCCACTTCCCCGCCATCATCATAACTTACATTACTCAACACATAGGGCAACAATTGCGAAGTTGAAACAATTTCCCACTCACCTAAAATTTCATTATATTCAACCAAATCCAAGGCAACAGAAGAAATATCGCCAATCTGAAAACTCAAAACATTGTCAAGCATTATTCCGCTATAGCCGATTATGTTGTATGTAACAGTAAACTGGGCATAAGGCTTATAAAACACCAACTCATGTATTCCGGCATCATAATGATCTCCGCCAAATGTTATAGTTACATCATTTTGGTTATAGCTTATGCCGTCTATAACAATAGGGTAATTAACCAGACCGTAAAAATCACTCTCATTCTTAATATCCCCAAAATCAATATCCGGATTATAGGATACAGCCGTTATTTTATTCCAAACCGATACAGCTACATGAGCGGGATTGCTGTCAGATTTATAAAGTATATCGTCTATGCTAAAGTTGTTACCAAGGTTGTCCAGGCTGCCGCGAGCAACGATAGCAGTACTGTCAAATGTTGCAGGGTCTACATTGCTTACTCTTACGATATAATCAAATTCCACCGGCACACTTAATGCATAAGGTGAGGATATCTCTACACGCCCTAGGTATGGATAGTATTTAATCGTTGTTCCCAGCGGAGAAGATATCAGCGTACGCACTTCAGTATTATATTCAGGAAAAAGCAAATCGTTCGGAGGAGGAATCGGGTTATAAATGCTCGCACTATAAGGCAATACCGAACCCAAACTATCTGTCAGAATAAAATCCACAGAGTTTCCGCCGGCACGAATATAATTCAGTAGATTTGTACCGTCTTCCATCTGAATTGCAACATATCCGCTTATAGAATCAAGTCCATTTAAAAAGCCGTCGCTGTTGCTGTCAATTGAATTAATAATACTATATTCACCGTCAACAAGCTCAGGATAAGGCCCCACTGCAAAAGCTATACGGCTTTGACTTAGGTTCAAACCTAAAACCGCGCTTACAGAGAGCGCAAATAATATTAAACTAAACAATATGCCTTTTATTTTCATTCTTGACTATAGTATTAGCAAATTCTCGCTTTTTTGTCAATTTAATTGAGCTGTTTGATTGACTTGCTGGCTGATAAAAATATATAATTAGTATAAATATACAGGAGGGCGCAAAATATGAAGAAACTGAGAATAACAACCTTTATAATAGCACTTGCGGCGATTATTTCATTTTCGCTGGTCGGATGCGCCAAACAAACCTTTGATGACATAGCCTATGGCGACAGCACTCAAGCCGCCCTTTCGGTGGTGCAAAGCTTTAACAATGCCAAAACAGGTATGTTTAACAAAATTGCCGAATATGAAACTACTGATATTAACGAAACTCTCAGCGGCACAGTCAAAACTGTTAAAATATCCAAATTCGGCAGAATTGCAGGCGTATCCTTTACGCAACAAAAGGTTATAACCTACTCAGGTGACACCGAAAGCTATGTAACCACAACACATTATAACGGCGTAATATATACAGACACTAATGGCACAGTTATAGGCACCGCTGCCGGCAGCGCAATAGACATTCCTGCGTTTATATCATCCTTCATCCCAAGCATAGGAGAAAGCACACCAGCCAACGCAACTTTGGTTGAAGAAAAGCAGTTTGAGGAAGTAAACTATTTCAGGCTGACAATAGCTGCAGGGTTCATCAACACTGAGCGCCCCCAGCAAGGAAACCTCTATATTGATGAGTTTAAATACGAGTTTGGCATACACGCTCAAAACAATTACCTTATGATGCATCGCACCATAGAAGTTATTGTAACCGACACCCCTTCAGCCACTCCTGGCGGAAACTATTGGATGGTGTCGTCGCGCCACACAATTACCACAATTCTCAAAAACACCGGCGAAAATGTGCACATAGAAATTCCCGTTGTTTCATAAGAGAAACCCCTTTGACATAAAACATCCACGGACTAAATCCGCGGATGTTTTTCTTAATACTCTTTTTTCCATTTATTCACTATTTTTGCCTGTATCTAGAAAGTCCAATATCCCGCACACTATACTATAGCAAACCTTATCCTGATAGTCCCGGCTTACAAGCAGCTTTTCCTCCTGAGAGTTGCTAAGAAACCCACATTCCACAATCACTGCAGGAAGGTCAGTGCAATTAACCATAAAATAGTCGCCTACCTTGGCCGTTGATCTTGCATATGGCAGAGAATTGATAAACTGACGCTGAATATCCTCGGCAAGCTGCTTGCCGCATTCATTCTTGTTTTTATAAAACACCTGTGCTCCTCTGCTGCTCTGCAAAGCAAAGCTGTTCATATGAATTGATACTACCATATTCGGTGCACTTTCTTCAATTATTTGTTTTCGTTTTCGCATATCGCTTTTTTTAAGATTGGATGCTTTCGGGTTATAAAGACCCATCTCACTGTTTCGTGTAAGCACCACGTTTATACCCAAAGCGTTCAGCTGCCGCATAAGATTGAGAGCATACGAAAGTGTAAGTTCACTCTCTTTTATACCTGTACTTCTGCCTACGCTGCCGCCGTCAATTCCACCATGGCCCGCATCAACCACCACCAGAATTTCATCCTTGGGCATATCTATTACAAACTCTGTTTGTTTAAAGGTAAACGCAAAAATCGCCGCGCAAAACACCAGAGCGCAAACAGAAGCAATAATTATATGTCTTCTTTTTATAGTTAAAAACATTTTACCTCGCCCCACTTGTCCACATACAAAAACTTTGTGCCGAAGCACAAATTATGGCTTATTTTGTCAAAAAAGCTAAAATATGCTTGACAAGACAAAAAATGCCCACTTATCCACAGAGTTATCCACATAAAAAGTGAGATATCCACCGCATATCCACTTTTTAGCTAAATATATTCGTCCGTGAAACGCAATATTCCTCCGATTGTTTCACACGAGCGGCAGTACCCCCTGAAAGCCTTATAAAACAACAGCATTTTTGCAGTATAAAGAGTTAAAAATAAAAAAGACGTTACCGTCTTTTCTTTTTTTTGCGTTTTAAAGAAGCCAAAATGATGAAACAATCATTAGCTTAAATATTTAAACATGATTATTGGTTTCAATCAGTTCCTTATGATTATATAGGTGATATACCCTACATACATAGCAAGAAGCACTATGCCTTCAAATCTGCTTATCTTGCCCCTCGTATACGCCGCCACCGAAACAAATATGGTTGCAGCCAACATTATTATCATGTCTATAACAACATTGGTTGTTATCAAAATTTGACTTGTAACGCCCATTATACTCAAGATAAAGCCCATATTAAGAATATTTGAGCCTATAAGCGTACCTATAGCCAAATCGTTTTCTTTGCGTTTTATTGCAAACAGCATAGTGAAAAGCTCAGGGAAGTTTGTGCTTACGCCCACAATAGTGGCGCCGATAAGTGTTTCACTGAGGCCCGCTAGCACAGCTATTGTCTCACACGCCATACTAACCGCCTGTCCGCCTGCACCCACAAGCACAATACCGCCAAAAAGCAGCAGCAAAACCTTCCATATTTTCATTTCTTTTTTGGTTTCTGTTTTGGTTTGGACACTATCCTCAGTCTTGCTTTCGGCCTCAGTTACAGTCTTATCCTCAGTCTGATTTTTGGTTTCAGCTTCAACTTCTTGCTTTATTTCAAACGGCGTTAGTCTATTGCGTTTGGCACCAACTATAATAATAGTTTCATAAACCGCTACCGCCAAAAGCAGAATTATAGATTCTCCTCGCGTCAACATATTTTCGTCGGCACCGTTAAGCCACGGATCAAGGCAGAAAATTAAAAGCATAAAAGACATTATCATCAAAGCCGGAAGGTCAATTCTTCTGGTTTCTTTCTGCACACTCAGAGGCACAATAACTGCAGCAAGGCCCATAATCAACAGCATATTGACCATATTGGAGCCAATTATATTTCCAAGTGCCAAATCGGTATGCCCGGTAATTCCTCCAATAAGAGCCATTACTATTTCAGGCAGCCCCGTTCCGAATGCTACAATCGTAAGGCCAATCATGAGGGTTGATACCTTCAGCTTTTTTGCAAGGCTGCTTGCTGAGCGCACAAAAAACTCCGCACCTACTACAAGAGCGGCAAGACCGGCTATCAATAATAGTATATTTAAAAATAGCTGCACTCTTTATCCTCTTTTGTTATTATTGACAAAAATCATTCAAATTTTTCTTAACATATTTACTTGTTTCTTCAAGCGACTTGATTGTCCCCAGGTCTGACCAGTATCTGTCAGTGACTACACAGTTCAGCTGCATGTCTTTACTGTTCACAATAGCAGGAAACAGCGTTCTTCCAAAGTCATAGCCTGTGTCTGGCAAATCATCGGGTATAAGGTCCAAAACCTTGCTGTTAAAAATATATACCCCTGTATTGATAATCGGCTCCCCCTTAAAAGTCACAGGGTCGGGCTTCTCTAGAAACTCAATTATCTTGTTCCCTTTGGTCTCCACAACCCCAAGACCGGTGATATCTTCTACTCTCTTTAAAACAATAGTCGCAAGCGCACCGTTCTGCCTGTGCTCTTCATAGGCACCTCTTAAGTCTATGTTAGTAAAATTATCCGCAGCCACCACCAAAAAGTTTTCACCATCTTCAATAAAACTTGCGTTTTTGCCTGCCCATTGGCTTTGTTGCTCTGCCATAAACGGTTTATCGTATACTTTTGCCAGTGCTGCTTTCTTTACACATCCCGCCGTACCCAAAACTTTGTTTCTGTTAACTTCATTTTCGTCCAGGTCATAAGAATACTTTATATTTACACCAAAGTCCCTCATACCTTTAATGTCTTTGTTTCTGCCGTCACCAAAATAATTTTTAATAACCTCTGGCATGTGACCTACCGCCAAACAAATATCACAAAAGCCGTGTTCTTTGAGCAACTTTACTACCCATTCAAGCATGGGCTTGCCCAAAATTTCCACCATAGGCTTAGGTCTATCCGCTGTTAGTGGCATAAGCCGCGTGCCCTTTCCGCCAGCCAAAACTATAGCTTTCATCTTCTATATCTTTCCTTTCTCTTTTGTCATACTGTCCAAGTTAGCTAGATTGTATCATTTCAAAGTTCCAAAGTCAAACGGTTATATGTTGATTGTACTTTTTAAAAAACGAGCTATGCATTCTCTATAAAAACTCTGAATAACAAGAACATTCTTGCAACAAAAAAACAAGGAGATTCCTTGTTTTTTGTTGTAAGCGTAAATTAACCGTCACGTCTGTTGTTCATCATGCTTTTGCGTTTGCCACGGCAGTCTTTGCATCTTACGGGTGGGTGTTCAAGTCCTTTCTGCTGGTAAAATTCTTGTTCACCTACAGTCCAGACAAAATCAGCGCCGCAATCTTTGCATTTCAAAGTTATGTCTTCCACAGTATCCTCCTTTAAGGGATGGTAGAACCCTTCCCTAAGTGTTTTGGATACCAAGGCATAGAAAAATGAAGAAATAGAAATATGATTATCCAAACAATATTAGTATTTTAGCACACTTTACACAATTTGTCAAACTTTGGTGACAGATTATGCTTTTTTAAAAACAATCCGCATCATAAGGCTTGCGTTAAATCTTACATCCAGCGTAAGTCTGCTGCCGTTAAGCACTCCGTACCAAATTTTGTGTTCTCCTCTAAAAATAATGGTAATAGTAACATTATTGCCAACTCTTGAATAAGTAAACCCGGTCTGCTCACTCAAAAAACTAAAAACTCCCGTCTGGTCTTCATTAAGCACAAGTACGCTTGCCTCCGCCTCAGTTTGCATCCACGCCTCTTCTTCGACGGCCTGTATTGTCACACTTTCATAGTTATAAGTGCCGGCTATGCTGTCGCTTGTGGGAGTCCCTTCCTCACAAGCAGCCAGCATAAACACAACACCCAAAAGTGCCGCTACCAGAGCAAACGATAACATCATTCTTGAAAAACTATTTTTTGTTTTTGTCATAATTGCCTCCAATATAATGTTTTAATTATAACACAGCCACAAAGTTTTTTCAACTGATATGTGTGTCAACCCCTTTAATCAGAAAATGTAACAAATTATTTAATTTTTCTGCGTTTTTGTTTGTTATATAATAAATAAATATGTTAGAATTATAATAAGATAAGATTGTTTTGTCAAAAAATGAGCAACTTGCATAAGAGACCCCCTTTAGCAAGCCATAAAATACATTTACCCGCCTTTGCTTTGGGTGCGCTTAAGGCCTCTCGCCTTATCGTTTTAATCTTTTAAAAAGGTGGTATTGATATGAAAAAAACAGTCCTGATGACACACTTAAAAGGCAGTTTAATTCTGATTTTGGTTTTGCTGTTTTGCTCGTCTGCACTTTTGCTGATGTCTTTTAAAAATGACAGAGGCAGCAGAACAAATGCCTTTGACGGCACAATCGAAGCAATTGCTCAGGGTAACGGTTCGGTCGGTGACCCCTATATTATTTCCAGCGAGGGTCAACTAGCTTTTTTGATTGACGCCATTGAAAATAACAATGCTTTGCTTTGGAATGAAAAGGATTATCTGCTGACCGAGAATTTGGACCTGAATAATATTGATATCGGTTTAATCAGCAGCAACAGCGTCAAGGCTTTCTCGGGTACATTTAACGGAAACAATAAAACAATTTCAAATATCAATATTTCAACTCAAACAAGCAGTGTGACTTACGGACTGTTTGGTTTTGTTGACAGCGGAACTATATCTGACCTAAACATTTTCAACATAAATATTGACTTTATAAACAACAGCGGAGCTGTTGCAGGCGGTATTGCGGGCAAAGTCTATAATGGCGCCCTAATTGAAAACTGCTCCGTTTCGTCTTCAAAGCTTGCAGCCTACAAAGACGTAGGCGGTATTGCAGGTATAGTATCCGGAGCAAGTATAGAAAACAGCCGCGTGCTTTCGTCAGGGGTAAACGCACAAATAAATGCCGGGGGCATTGCAGCCTCAACCGCTGACAGCGGTAACTTCATTCTGGGCTGTGTCAGCACCAACAACAATATTCTGGCACAGAGCTACACCATAATAGCCGGAATTGACTCGGTTTCAGCGGGTATAGTTGCTCTTGGCCGCAATGTATATGTTTATGAATGTCAAAGCCACGAAAACACCATTTTATCGCAGCGTTATGCGGCAGGGCTCGTGGGGGTAGCTTACAGCACGGATATAGAAAAGTGCTATAACACCGGCATGGTGAAGGGCCTTGACGGCATCAACTTTGAAAATAATACAGCTCTCAGCGGAGCGGACGGCGTAGAAGGCATAATAGGCACCAACGGCGTGGACGGCAAAGCCGGTGAAACAGGAGTAAACGGCGGGTTCGGCGGAAGCGCAGGCGGGCTTGTTTGCATGTTTGACTTTGGCTCTTCAATAACTGACAGCTTTAACGCAGGACTTGTCAGCGCAGGCATTGGCGGCAGCGGCGGAAACGGTGGAATAGGAGGAAACGGAGGCAATGCCGTAGGCGGCAGCGGGAACGGAGGTGCGGGAGGTGCCGGCGGCGTAGGCGGAAACGGAGGTGCCGGCGGCAGTGCGGGTGCACTGTTTGTATACTTTATTAACAACGACCTTAGCTTTGAATTTGTATACGACAAAATAACCAACTCTTTTACAAAACCCAATATGGTTTCACTTGGCATTGTGGGTGACAACAACGGAGGTGCCGGCGGCGTAGGCGGACTTGGCGGCATGGGAGGCTCTGGCAGCAACAACGGCGCCAACGGCAAGAAAGGTGCCAACGGAAACAATGGTGACAGCGGCTCCATCATTCAGCTGAGAAACGTATCAAACGTTGTTGTCGAAGACAAAATCCCTGAAATTTTATTTAATTACAACGGAGGAGGTCAGCTTATCCCCTCTAAAAGTGCTCCCTACAACGAGCCCTTCGGCACACTGCCTACACCCACAAAAGCAAATGCAGAATTTGTGGGCTGGAACACCGAACCCGACGGAACAGGCGAATATCTTGGCAGCAGCACACTTTTCCTGTTTCTTGATGATATAACTCTTTATGCTCAATACAATGACCTGCTTCTGGTTTACATAAATCCAAATTACGGCGGCGGAGCTGCAACAGAACAAGCATTCCAGCCAGACGCACAGGTATATAATCAATTGTCTATACCCTCAAGGCAAGGCTGGGCTTTTGACGGCTGGTTTACAAATTCGCTGTGCACTGTCCCGCTTCAAAAAGCAACTACAGCACAAGAAATAAACGACAATTACAGCGGAACAGTTTATGCAAAGTGGCTGCAAGAAATTGAAATACACTTTAATATTACCGAAAGCGGAAGCATTATCAATAACGAGCCTGCAAGCGCACTCAACAACTATCAAGCGCCCGCATCGGGGCAGGATTACGTCGTTCGCGTAAGTGAGCGGCCTCTGGGTAACCTGCCTACAGCAGCACCGGCTCCCGCCAACAGCGCATATTACTTTGGCGGCTGGTATGAAAACCTTGCCGACACTTCTACTCTTGTGGCAGCAACTACAATATATGAATACGGAAACCTAATAAGCGGCCAAATCACTCTGACTTCACGTTGGAACACAAATGCCTTTTTGGAATATAACCTGATGGGCGGCGACGGAATTGATGAATGCAGCCCCGTGTGGGACGGTTTGTCTTATGAAGCTTATGCCGGCGGAAACGGAACACAGGTCAGCCCCTTTCAAATTGCCAACGCAAAACAGCTGAGGCAGATGGCAAGGGACATTAATGCCAATACTTCGGCAAACCCTATAAACAAAACCGCGCACTTTATTCTGACAAACAATATTGACTTAGGCGGCTTTGCGTGGGCACCTATCGGCACAGGCAGCGGCTCAGGTGCCAATATCAGCCGGTTTGAAGGCAATTTTAACGGAAACGGCTTCTATATTAAAAATCTGAACGTTTCAAATGCTCTCACAGCAGGAACAGTACCTTCAAAAAACTTTATGGGCTTGTTTGGCGCGGCCTACAACGCTACAATCAGCCGCGTGGGTATTGAAAGCGGACAAATTATGCTTTCAGTCAAGGGCACCGCCACTTTCCCGTCTGCAACCAAAATATATGCGGGCTCTGTAGTGGGTTACTGCGCAGGCGCAACAGTAGTTGACCAATGCTATAACAATGCAAGCATTACAGTTGACATCGATAGAGCCGTTAATGTAAATGATGTGGAGGCCTATGTCGGCGGACTTATCGGACGTCTAGATGACGGAAGCTATGAAGGCTACGGCAGTGTTGCCGGCGGAAGTACTTTTAAAGACAGCTATAACAACGGACCTATAATATCTCACTTTAACTATCTTCAAAATAAAGTCTATAACTTTGTGGGCGGAATTATAGGCTACGTATATAGAAGTGATTTTTTAAACGTATTTAACATGGCAAACGTAGACATAAAAACCGTAAGTACAAACTCAAATAGCAGCTCACTTAACAGCACAATCGCCTTTGCCGGCGGCATATGCGGCGAAATTAACAGCCGCGGCACACTTACAAACTGCTTTAACACCGGTTCGGTCAGTGCAATCTGTTATGCCTCAGGCTCAGGCGGCGGCGATAAGCGCTCTGAAGTGGGCGGTGTCGTTGCCCACTTAAACAATACTATTTCGGCAGACTCAACAATATCAATAAACGGCTGTAAAAATTATGGTAATCTAACCTTGACCACCGACAGCAACTCACAAGCTGCCGGCGGCGGACGCGACCTTGGCGGCATTATCGGTTTGATAGTAGGCAGCACCTCCTCTCCTGCTGTTACAGGCAGCAAAAACTTTTATAAATCAAACATAAACTACTACGGAATATGTTCATATAACAACGGTAGCAATAAAACAACTTCATCAAACGGAAATAATCTGGTTACCGGCACAATCAGCCTGAGCGCAACTCCTTCAAACAGCGTTTACGGCACCGGTGACTTTGAATTTACTAAAACAAGTTATTTTTATGACAACACTTATTTTAACAACACAAGCGGCAGCATAAAGTGGGACTTTCAAAATATTTGGGAGTTCAGGCTTGACCGAAACGACAATCTCCCTATGCTCAAATACATGAGCTACCTCACTGAATACAATAGCGGCGTCGTTACGCCCAACCGTAAATATGTTTATACGGGCGAGCGCGTAGGACGTCTTATCACTCCAACACGAACCGGTTATATCTTTAGCGGGTGGTGGAATGTTCCTGTTGAATTTGACCCTCTGTTTGGAGGACTTGCTTACAATGGCACTCCGGCACTTGATGGTCAAAACGGATTTATCCAATATATTGGCAAAGACCCAAACAGCCTGAGTGATACAAACTCCACAATCTTTCAGGGAGTTGACAACATTCAAATATATGCCGGCTGGATACCCGTTGCAAGCGCCATAACAGTCACACTTCACAATATAAGCGGCAGCATAAACCAGAACACAGGATTTACTGCACCTTCTACAATTCAGGCCTATCAAAACTATGAACTGCGCCAGCTTTATACCCCGCAAAAAGACGGTTACGCCTTTATGGGTTGGTATACGGCAGGAAATGTACAGTATTTTAACACAACCATTTATGAAACAGCTCTTGGTATAGACCTCTATGCCATGTGGCAGGCCAACAATTATATTATAACTCTGGACGCAAACGGCGGATATGTGCCTCGAAATACCTACGAAGTTACCTTTGACGCAGCGGTCGGCATGCTGCCTATGCCCTACTATTTCGGAAGAACCTTTATGGGTTGGCAGGCTCCCGACACATCAATGGTTGATGACAACACTATATACAGCTATCCAAACAATATAACACTGACTGCCGTGTGGCAGATTAACACCTATGAAATAACCTTTGACAACAACTCCGGCAGCATTAACGGAACCGTAACCGGCACCATGGCAAATCAATCTTTTGTGTATGGACAAACACAGCAACTTTCAGCCAACACCTATTCTCTTGACGGCTATGAATTTGCCGGATGGGCTCTAACTCCCGGAGCCGGCGGCAGCGTAGTGTACGCTCCGGATGCAAACTACACCATGTCAACCGAAGGCAACAAAACTCTGTTTGCCGTGTGGAAAGCAAAAACATATTTTGTGCGTATGGATACTCAGGGCGGAAGCGTGCTTAACCCCAACAATCTTATCCGTGAAGGAGCTGTAGGTCAAAGAATTCCTTTGCCTGCCGTAACCAAGGCTGGTTTTGACCTTGTAGGCTGGTATATAGTGAATGGCGGCGGAAGTGATATTTTGGTGACAAACACTTATATGACAATCGCAAACAGCGATATAAGCGTTTATTGCGTATGGACCGAAAAACAATTCTATATCAGCTTTAACCGAAACGACAGTGCAGGCAGCACCGGCGCAACGGGGATTGATCCCACAGGTCAGATAGCTCAGGTGTCAAACCCTATTGCTAGCCTCAGCAGCAATACTTATTTGCGAGATGGCTACACTTTTGGCGGATGGACACTCACGCCCAATGGACCTGCAATTTATCAAAACAATGCTGCGCTTTCAATTACTCAGCAATTGCATGAAGCGGCCACAGGAGCACAGAACAACCAAATCACGCTTTACGCAGTCTGGAACCCTATACCCTTTACTGTTTCATTCTACAGCAACGCAGCAGCAATCGGCAGAATCTCTCAAAACACCATGGAAGATCAAACTTTCTACTTTGACGCAACAATCAAAATAAACCAAAATGAGTTTACCATTACAGGGTTCACATTTATCGGCTGGGCCACTAGCTCACAAGATGCAGCGGCAGGAATTTTAACCTACACTCCCGAACACCCGCTGACACTAACCTCCCCGCTTGGCCCGCTTTATGCAGTGTGGACAAAAACAGTTTTCGAAATTGAATTCCGATCAGGCAATCAGGTTTGGGGAGCAACACAGTCAATAATATTTGAAGGTGCCTCTGCCGAAATATTGCTGAGCAACCCCTTCACCAAAACAAGAAATATTTTTGCAGGATGGGCATTTGAGCCTAATAGCAACTCTTGGTTTACCGAGCTTCAAATCGAAGAGGCCGAAGCACTGCTTGCTAACTCCAACAATGTTATCACCCTATATGCAATATGGGCGCCAAAAACCTATAATCTAATTGTCTACAAAGATAGTTCGATGTCAGAGTTTATTACCATCGAAAACGTAAAATACGGTGAGCCCACTGCTTATGACAGCAGCGTTTTTCAAAAGACGGGCTACGACTTTTCAGGGCTTAGTATAGGCGGCTCGCCGGTGGTTTCCTCAATAGGGTTTATTGTCATCAGTGAAACATACTTCAACGATGAATTTACCGAAACACCCAAAGTGCTGGTTGCTATGCACGACCCCATGGCCGTCGAAATTACCGGCATTTCACAGACTTCAATAACTTATAAACAACAAACTACTCTGACAGTGATTGCAGTGCCGGATATCGGCGGACTGACATTTAGCATAACAAGCGGCAACGTAAGCATAAACCCCTTAACCGGTGAAATTACTCTGACTGCGCCCAATATGAGCAGCATCAGTTTCACTGTGCTGGTTCAGCATACAAACGGCACGTCTGACAGCGAAACCTTCACCATAACAATCAACAAACGCGTGATTACAATCTCAGGCTATGACAACGATTTCACCTATAACGGCTTAACACAAAACATAGGCTACACAATAGACGGCAAGGTTCCAAGCGACTTGATAACAACAAACATAAGTACAGACAATCCCTTTCAAAATGCCGGAACATACATTGCCACTGTATCACTTGCAGGAGGTTGGGAAAGCTATTATGAATTTGACGAAAGCTGTGAGTTTGAAGTAGTTATAAAGCAAAAAGCTCTCACTATAACAGGAGGCAGCTTCAACAGAAAATATTACACCGATAATCCTGTTTTCACCAGCACCTTCAGCGGATTTGTAAATGGAGAAAATGAAACAAATCTGTTTATTACAGTTGAGTACTCTACCCTAGCTTCAAAACAAAGCCGCGTAGGAACTTATGTAATATCACAAAATATTCTGCTGCTTCAAAACTACTCTATAACCTATCAAAACGGAACCCTCGAAGTGCTGCCGGCAACGCTGACCGATGCTTCTGTCAACCTGCAAGTGGGAGAATCAGGATACGTTGAAGGCGGTAAGCTATATTTTAACATAAGCGACATTGACTTTGGAACAGACGGCGAATTTACCTATGACGATTATATAATTGTGTGGGAGTGGTCAAGCGCACCTGACGGCCTATGGACAGTAATTGGCGGAGAAAACACCAATCAGCTGATTCTCACAAAATATAAGCTGGGCATGGAAGTAAGCGGACTTTACTTTAGAGTACGTCTCATAGGAACAGGCAATATATCATCTTCAGAAAACATAACATCAGAAGTAAATATATCACAAAAAATCCAGCCTCCTGTGGTCATACCTCCGCTAAGCCAAAATGTTTTGATAACTTCAGGTGTGCTTATAGCATTTGCCTTGAGCATGATTCTTGTCGCAATCATATCAATAATACGCAGCAAGCTTTTGATTAAGCGCATCAAATCAGGAAACTAAGGGGGTATATGACAATGGAAAAAATAATAAAAAAACAAACATTAAAACAAACTATTGTATTTCTTGTTATATCCCTGCTTACCTGTCTGCCTATGCTTTTGCCGGGTATCACTGACAAAGGAGCACGTGCCGCAGCAAGTGGCCTATGGATTGACGAAGTTGACCTTGGCACCTACTCACTAATAGGCACCGGTTTAGAAGCAGACCCTTATCAAATCGGCAGCCCCGAGGACCTTGCCTATATGAGCAAGCAAAGCGCAGTAAACTCCTCGGTACTTAATGACAAATACTACGTTCTTACAAGCAATATTGACCTAAGCGCTCATTTCTTTACACCAATCGGTTCGGCCGATGCAATTTCACAGATAATGGATATCCATTTCAATGGTTACAATGTCGGCACAAATACCTATTATTCAATATCGGGACTGACAATAAACAGCAGCGTAGGTAACACCGGACTGTTTGGTTACTTATATTTTTCAACTGTCAAAAACCTAACATTGTCAGCGGACATTGTGTCAGGCGGCAGCAACACAGGAGCGGTAGCAGGCTTTATGAGCAGCTGTACTCTTGACAACATAACAGTAAACGGACAGCTCACAGGAACAAATAATAATCTGGGCGGGCTCGTAGGCGCAGTAACCGGATATAACAATATCATCATGAGCTGCATCAACAACGCAACAGTTTCGTCTCAAAGCGGTAGCAACACAGGGGGAATATTTGCAAGTGCTATTTCAGGCAATCTTATGCTTTCAAACTGCGTCAACAACGGCAACATCAGCGGGGTTACATACGTAGCAGGCTTGGGCTCCGGCAGCAGTAATACTGACGCGGTGCTGGGCCTCACTAATTGCACCAACAACGGCAATATCATAAGCGTATCCCCCAACCACAACTACTTTGCAGGATTAGTTGCAAATATTGGAATATCACTTGAAAATCAAATGAGCTTTTGTAAAAACACCGGCATGGTTTACGCACCCAACTCAGCTTACGTAGCAGGCCTGCTGTCTTTTGGAAAGTGTCAAATAACAGACAGCTTCAACACCGGCAACATAACCGGTGACACACTTGTTGCAGGGCTTGCAGCCTGCGGCATCTTTGATATAGCCGGTAGCTTCAACACCGGCAACATAGAAGCACGCAGCCTAGGCAGCAACGCTATTGCGGGCGGACTTGTAGGAAAGCTTACTGATTATGCTGTGATAGAAGCAAGTTATAACAAGGGTAACATAACACTTGGTAATGACGGATTTAGTGCAGGTATTTTGGGCTGTTTTGAAGCCATTGATTTAGACCTGATAGACCCTATTATTATAATAGATACCTACAACCGCGGAGCGGCAAACGCTGCCTTTGTGGGAGCAAGCAATTACCATATTATAATAGAAAACGGATATAGTCTGGCAGCGGCTCTTGCGGCTGACAGTGCAAATATCACCCACTCTCATATATATACCACCGGCTCATCAAGCGAAATTTATAATAACCTGTCTGTTAACTCCGCCGCCTGGGGGCTGTGGAATACTTATAATGACGGATATCCCTATCTGCGCTCAGGCCTCGTGTCTGAAATCAGCATAAATCTTAACGGCGGAACTGCTGACGGAGCTTATACGGCCTTCTATGTTACAGACCTGTTTGACATGGTTTCGCTTGATTTTAATGACTTTTTAAAAACCGGTCAGACCTTTACGGGTTTCAGCACCATTCAAAATGATATCTACCTTGAAGCGTTTATATCAAATGCAGCTGCAACCTTCACAGCAACACAACCGATTCACACTCTATATGTGCAATATTCCTTAACTCAATATAACGTATCGGTTCAGATAGAAAGTATGTTTGCTGATCAGGCGGGATTATTTGAAGCGGATGGCCTGACACCGTCAGCAACACTTTCACTGTTTAGCGACAAAGTCTTGATTTCAACCCAAATTGGCACAAACGACTTTGCATATTGGGCAGTCAAGATTGGAGCAAACCTGTTTCAAATATCCAACAATCCAACATGTGAACTTGCTGATATCTTTAATGAACAGTTCCTGCTGGACTACCCTTATGACAACACCTCCTATGTTTTTGTGGCAGTGTTTGAACAGTCTTGGACGATTGAAATTGAAATTATTGCAGGTGACAAAACCTGGGGCAACTTAGATATTATAATTGGCAGTCAGACCACTCCTTTTAACTTTAACAACACCGGATTTCATGTGACCAAAGACATAAATCCCACACAAATAAATTTTGTTCTGACAGCTCTGCCCTACTACAAAATTTCACAGTTTTCAATTACTGCAATAGGTGACATATACCATGACACAACTATTGATCCGTTTGACTTTGATGAATTCACTATGAACCGCGGCGTAAACCTACAGAGTGACCTCAAAATCTCAATAAGCTTTACAAAACAAATATACTACCTGAGCTTTGCTTCTGTATACGAGGATTTTGCACCAACCGAAACTTCACTGATTTTGTCAGGCAACAATCTGGGCTTTTATATCAACCAGACAATAACAGGAAGCAGTATCATAGCACAGACCGAAAATCTTATTGGCAGCAGATTTGTAGGGCTCAAACTCCAACAAGCTAATGGCTTGGGATATAGTCCCTTCCTCAGTATGCAGACAGCCGGTCAGCCAAACAGCTTTCTTGTTGACAATGACCTGTTAGATACTTATCTAAACAGTAGCGGCAGGATTATCATTGTTGCGGTATATCAAAAACAATATCAGCTGAATGTGAGCGTCAGCAATGCGGATGGTGAATACGGCAGCATAAACGTTTTGATTGACAATATAACAAAAAATGATTTCAATCAAAAATATTATGATCTGGGCACAAACATAAAAATCAATATTTCACCATCATCTCACTGTTATGTTGCAAGCATACTGATAAACGGCACTCCGCACATGGGCAACATTAACATGACTTTGAATGAAACTAAAACTGTCACAATCATACTCGAAAAAACAAGGTATTATTTGGATATTTACACTATAGATTTTTATGACCAAAAAATAACAAGCCTGCAGGCCGAAAATCTGTTTGTGGTTGACCCAAAACAGGACGTGAACGGCACCTATATAGGCTATGATGACAATCTTTATATAATCAACAGTCAGGCACTTGAATATAGCAGCAACATGAAGTTTATTGGCTGGTATTTTGTTAAGGGTGGCGTGCTAATAGAAGCTCCATGCGACATTGACGACAATCTTAACATTATTCTAGGAAAACCTGACCTTGACAATTTGGTGTGGACAGAGAGCGGCAAAAACTATATTACTGTTGTTGCAAAAATAATTAACATCTATGTTTTGGACATGAACCTGTCAGAAACACAAAAACATCGCGGCGACTATGCAATAGAGCTGTGGAACGGCACCTCCTTTGAAGAAGCCGACAAACTGATTACTGAATTTAACATTGGTTCAACTTTGAGGATAACCGCCATTGCAAACAGACATTTCGCTTTTGTTAATTTTGAGGATACCTATGGAAATACTATAGCGACAGATTTGGTGGGAGGCCTAACAATAACCTTTGTTTTAGACAGAAGCCAGACTATATCATTATACTTTGACATGGTTGCATTTGGCATCCAAATATCACAAGACTTAAACTCGGCAAACGGAGCACTGACAGTTTCAACGGACACCTCCTACCCCGAAAACCTCAAAATAGGAGAAAATCTGGTCATTTCATTTGCTCCTGATTATAACCTTCAGGTGCACTCATTTGAAATCAACGGTAAAACTCTTCAGCAAATACAATCTGACTTTGGTGGGCAAATTCTTGGCAACTCTATTATAATAAGCGTATCAGGAGCCTTTTTGGATTGGCTTGACGAAAATGACGGACAGCTTGACATCACCATTTCAACGGGTATTACAACTATGTTCTTAATTATACTGCTAGGCTCGCTTCTTGTGATAGTTTTCCTGGCATTATTTGTTACAATTAAGATAATAAACAATAACAATAAGAAAAAGCTTCTAACGTCCGAAAATATACGCAAAGCCAAAATCAAGCACGGCCTTGAGTTTGAAGGTAAGCTACAGGCTCTCAAAAATGAAGCCCATGGCAGCCCCGAAGTTCAAGACGACATAAAGAAAGATTAAGGAGGAGCACATATGGAAAAGATAAAAACAAATAAAAAAATATACTTGCTCGTCCTTGTTCTTGCCCTGTGTCTGATATTCAGTGTCCTGTTGCTTTTAAGTCATCTGGCGACCTCTCAAAAACAAAGCCCGACCGTATCAAGCATTGAGGAAGCGGTATCCACAGCAAATCAGGTTTTTACTCCTCCCACGCCTACGCCAAACCAATCTGCCGAAATTGACATAGGCGGAACAATGTATCCTGTAACTTTTCTGGGCAGACTCGGAAACAATCTTCTGAGTGTGGATGCAGGCTTTGAAATTGAGATATTTGGCAGCACTATTATGTCGGCAAGTCAAACCGGAGTAGCCTCCTATAGATTTTCTCACTTTGAAATTTATAAGGGCAGCGGATATTACGTTTTAAGTAATGGTCTCGTTCTGGATGCAAGCTATATTAACACGCAAAGCGAAATAGAAATAGTAGGCGTTTATATCAACATCAGCACTATGACCGTAAATATACCCCGCGACTATCAGTCTATGGGAAGCTATGCAGTATATCTAAAAGATGATATAACAGAGGCTCTCACAAAAATGTATCCGACCGACGGTGACACCTTTGTGTTTGACACAGGCACAACAATAATTTTGCAGGCTTTGCCAAACCGATTTCACAGCTTTAGGGAGTTTAAGCAAAACTATAAAAGTGAGTTGATTGAAAATGACCGCACAAGACTTCAGATAAAGCTGCTGATTGACAGAGAGCTGACACTATACTTTGAAAAAATCATATATACTGTTCAGGAAACCATCGCACCCGCTTCACAGGAATTAGTTACCATAAGCACCGATACGATGAAACTCGGCGACGATGTGTTTATATCGGTTGACATAAGCTCATTTTATAAAATTAAAGACTTTAAAATCAACGGACTTTCGGTTAATCGAGAAACTTATGCAGGAGATGTGCGCTTTGCAGGAAATGTGGCCACAATTAAGATTACTGAGGATTGGTTGCAGGGCTACGGAAGCGTTTTGGATATTGAAGTTACAACCGAACTGAATGAGATTTTTCTCATAATAATCCTGTGTGTTTCTGTTACAATACCCTTCTTTGTAATGCTTTTAATAACTCTGATTGTTATTGGCAAGCACCAGCGCAAAGTGCTGCATGTTCAAATACAGGGAAAGCGAACAAAAGATCAGCGAATGAACACCGGTGACTTTGTGCGAGGACTTCAAGACGGTTCCATCGGCAGTCTTTCAGACAAAACCCTTCAAGAAAAAATAGACAAAATGAAACAGTATGAGGAATAGAAAAAACCACGCTATGCGTGGTTTTTTGTGCGATGTTGCTAAGATGCAAGGACATTCCCAAAAGATAGGCGGTGCCCAATCATGCTGTTTAATTTTGTTAAAACTCCATTTTATCTTCAATATACTTTTTGATTTCATCAATCTTTATTACTTCCTGTTTCATGGTATCTCTGTCTCTGATGGTGACGGTGCCGTTCTTCAGCGTTTCATCGTCAACCGTAATGCAGAAAGGTGTTCCCGAAACATCCTGCCTTCGATACCTCTTTCCTATACTTCCGGTGTCGTCAAAAGAAACCGGAAAACTTTTTGCGAGCTTAGAAAAAATTTCATCAGCTTTCTCGCTGTGATATTTCTTTACCAGCGGCAGAACTGCAACCTTATATGGCGCCAAAAACGGGTGGAAATTCATCACCTCTCTGGTTGTGCCGTCATCCAGCTTTTCCTCACGATAAGCCTCAAGCAAGAAAGCCAAAACCATTCGGTCGCATCCGACCGATGATTCGACAATATAAGGAATATACTTCTCGTTTGTATCAGAGTCAAAATACTCCATTGACTTTTTTGAAAATTCCTGATGGCGCGTCAGATCATAGTCGGTGCGGTTGTGCGTGCCCCACAGCTCGCTGAAACCCATAGGAAAGTTATAATAAATATCACACGCAGACTTTGCATAATGACTGAGCTTGTCGTGGTCATGAAACTTCAGATTTGATTTATTCATTCCCAAGCTGATCAAAAAGTCAAAGGCATATTTTTTGTAATAATCATAAAACTTTTCATCCGTTCCGTTTTTGCAAAACAGCTGATGCTCCATCTGCTCAAACTCAATTGTTCGGAATGTAAAGTTTCCCGGAGTAATTTCATTTCTGAAGGCCTTTCCAATCTGACCTATGCCAAAAGGTAGCTTGGCTCTCATCGAACGCTGAACATTCAAAAAGTTTACAAACTCACCCTGTGCTGTTTCGGGTCTAAGATATATAATGTTCTTGCTGTCTTCTGTCACACCCCTGCTGGTTTCAAACATAAGATTAAACTCTCTGATATCCGTAAAGTTTGTTCCTTTGCAGCGTGGACACTTGATTTTGTTGTCTTTTATATACTTCATCATTTGTTCGTTTGACAAAGCATCCGGATTAGCCGAAGCGTCAAATTCTTTTATCAGGTTATCCGCTCTGTGCCTTGTTTTGCAATCCTTGCAGTCAATTAATGGGTCGCTAAAAGAACTGACATGACCCGATGCTTCCCATATTCTGGGGTTCATCAATATTGCCGCGTCCACGCCGTAGCTATTTTTGCTCTCGGTTACAAATTTCTTCCACCATGCTCTTTTGACATTATTTTTTAGCTCAATCCCCAACGGACCATAGTCCCATGTATTTGCAAGTCCGTCATAAATCTCACTGCCCTGAAATATAAAGCCGTACTGTTTGCAAAGGCTCACCATTTTTTCCATATCAATTTTTTCCATTATTTAATTTCCGCCTTTATTAAAACATTATCGGGCTTGCCCGCCCGATAAATTCATATTAAATTTTACACTTATTAAAAAATAAAGTCAATGCTTTTAGTTTGGTTTAATGCAAATGTTTCTTTATTTTACTACTTATTATTTAGCCAAAAGCTTAAACTTAAATTCTTTTTCCATTTTTTCTTTTTTAAAAATTACAACACATCTAATATTTTCTTTAAACTAAAAAACTTTTTAAATCTCAGTCAATTTTATTGATTTTATCAACAAAATCATATAAAATAGTATGTGACAAAATTTTCACACAACAAGCAGCATGACCCTATCAAATCATGCTAAGATATCACCTTAAAACGCTTTTGGCAATAAAAATAACCTAAGGCGTTTTATGGTTTTTTAAAAAGGAGAAATTGTATGAAAAAGACAGGTTTGCCAAAATACATATTCATAACAGGAGGTGTGGTATCAGGCCTTGGCAAAGGTATTACCGCAGCGTCATTGGGAAGACTTCTTATTAACCGAGGACTTAAGGTTACCATACAAAAGCTTGACCCATATATCAATGTGGACCCCGGCACGATGAGCCCCTATCAGCACGGAGAGGTTTTTGTAACCGACGACGGTGCCGAAACGGACTTGGATATAGGACATTACGAGCGTTTCTTGGGCAGGTCTTTTTCAAAAGATTGCAATTATACAACCGGCAAAATTTACTCCAGCGTCATCGCAAAAGAAAGAGCCGGCGAATATCTTGGCAAGACCGTGCAGGTAGTGCCTCACATAACAAACGAAATTATTGACGCCATGAAAAGTGTGGCCGGCGGTGAGGACATAGTTATCGTTGAAGTGGGCGGCACCATAGGAGACATTGAAGGCATGGCATATATTGAAGCAATCCGTCAGTTTAGAAAAGAACTCGGCCCCAAAGGCAGCCTATCGGTGCATGTTACTCTTATTCCCTATCTGGATTGCAGCGGCGAAATTAAAACAAAGCCCACCCAAAACAGTGTACGAGACTTAAGCCGCATGGGTGTTACACCCGACATCGTTGTGTGCCGCACAAATGCAGATGTAATATTAGACAGCGAAACACGCGACAAAGTCGCCATGTTCTGCAATCTTGACAGCCCGTCGGATGTTATTCTAAATCAGGACTGCCGCAGTATATATGAAGTGCCCATTCTCTTAAAACAACAAAAGTTTGATGACATAGTTTTGAAAAAACTCGGACTTAAAGCCTCTAAAGACAGCCTTGGCACATGGAAAAAAATGGTGAAAAGTATGACCCAAAAACATGTAATCAAAACTATTGCTATCGTAGGAAAATACGTTGCTGTGCCTGATGCATATATCTCAGTCACCGAAGCGGTTAAACATGCAGGTCTTGCGTGTGGTGTTTCGGTAAGCGTCAAACTTATAGACAGTGAAGATATTGAAAAGCAAGGAGCCGAAAAGCTGCTAAGCGGCACAAACGCCATTATCATTCCGGGCGGATTTGGAAACCGCGGCATTGAAGGAAAAATTATGGCAGCACAATATGCCCGCAAAAACAAAATCCCCTTCCTCGGTCTATGTCTGGGTATGCAAATTGCCGTAATTGAATTTGCACGTAATATGGCAAACCTACCCGGTGCCAATTCATCAGAGTTTGCGCCTGAAACTCCATACCCCGTTATTGATATAATGAAAAGCCAAAAGGATATTTCTAAAAAAGGCGGCACAATGCGTTTGGGGCTTTACAACTGCAAACTTACACCTAAGACAAAGGCCGCTGAGCTTTATGGCGCAGATGTCATAAAAGAGCGTCACCGCCACAGATTTGAGTTTAACAACAAGTTTAAATCATCTCTTGAAAAAGCTGGTCTCACAATAGCTGGCATAAATGAAGAAAACAATCTTGTTGAAATAATAGAGCTTAATGATCACCCCTATTATGTGGCCTCTCAGTTTCATCCCGAATTTCTGTCAAGGCCTTATACCCCTCACCCGCTCTTTAGGGGGCTTATAAAAGCAACCATATAAAACCAAGTCTTTGTTGCTCCGCAATAAAACTTCGTCTCTGTAGGATGATATAGCCCTGTTACTGCGGAATTACTTTTTAATTTATTCTATCCATAGTAAAATTACTACTATTATCTTATGGCAAGTCTGACACCTATTGACACTTAATAGCACAGTTTTAGGCGGTAATATGGTTGCGATTTTTATAATATATGATATAATAACATTGAGGTAAAAAATGGCAGGTAAAAGATATATTCCCTTAGATGAACTTAAAGGCGAAAAAAAACTTAAACTAGCACGTACACTTTCGCAGATTAAGGTGTTTTTAATTGACATTGATGGTACTTTAAGAAATGATGACAACATTATTGAAAAAAAATACTCTTGTAAAAATAAAAGAAGCCCGAAAAGCCGGCATTGAATGCGTTATGTCAACAGGGCGCTCTCGGGCTTATCCTGAAAAATGGTATACCCAACTCGGAACAAGCAGATATATAATATCTTCCGGAGGCAGCGAGGTTTATGATTGTAAAACTAAAGAAATTTTACAGGACTTTCCTCTTGACACCCAGATTGCAAAAATTCTTTATAATGTTGCCGCAAAGTATAACTCACTTACTCCGCAAGAGCGCGAAAGAATTTCGCCTTTGTACGCTGCGGATAATTTAAGAGATACTGGGCTGCGCATAAGATTTGTAGGCAACGGGGAAAATGCAACCACTATACTAAAAGATCCAAAAGAAGAAAGTTTATTGGGTAAAGATGGTGACAAAATAACATTTTGTAATGAGACAAATGTAGTAAAAGACGGCAAAATTATATTTGATGGTACAACAGTAAAAGTATTTGACCCCGAAGAGTTTTTTAATAACACTCCTATAATACAGATGATGGTAGGTAGTAACAACCGCTTTGTATGGAAATACATGTTAGATAAAATCTGGCCGGCTGATGAAAGAGCGGTAACCCCCAACGACAAAATGAAAAGACACAACGACAATCCAAAGGCAATCACATTACCTTTTTATGCAAAAGCTCTTGTTGATGAAACTGCCAATCGCGGGAACATGGTAGCCGATGTCCAAGTTGAAAATACCAATAAAGGTGAAGCAGCAAAGTTTTTATATAATCTTTTAGACAAACCCCAAATGGCTATGATAGGGGACGCCAACAATGATGTGGAAATGGCTGAGGTCTTGCGTGAACTAAACGGAATTTCATTTGCTGTAGGAAACACCAAAGATGAATCATTGCTTAATGCTGTTGATTTTAAACTTGATGCAACAGCCACCGATGGCGCTGTTGGCTTTGCAATTTCTGAAATGCTTAAAGCGCGAGAATATATGCAAGAATATAATATTCAACAGTATGCCGCCCGTTAAGTTTAATTGACTGCAGACGTACATATCTAAAGTTTAATTAAGGAAAATAAACCATGAAAAAAATGATTATTTTAGAAGGTTTGCCCGGCGTTGGTAAAACTACCCTTTTGCAAAAAATAAAAGAAAGAAATATTAAAAATATTTTTATCTCCAACGAGTTAATTCATCCTTTAGTTACAAGCGGAAAGCCGACTACTGAAGATTTTATGCAAAATGACGATATGAAAATGCAGGGCGGAAATTGCGATTTTGCGGTTGTAGACAGAGGTCCTATCAGCACCTTATCTTATAACCAAACAAAAAGAATTGTTGATTTAGCTTATAAGTTTAACCTAAGTATTTTATCAAATTGGTTTAGTAGATATATACCAATACTTCAAAGTGAAAAAATTGCTGTTTATTATCTTATAAACAGCAGTTCAGACTATTATTTGCGGCGCAATAAAAATTCTGATCCGCACGGAACGGTTGAAAATCAGAAATTGATGGAAAACATATCATTATTTAATTGTAAAAAATATGTTAAAAACTTAATAATAAAAAGCTATAACCATAAAAACATAGCGGAGGTTGCAGATGAAATTATTAATCAACTTATGCGCCCATGACGGAATAATAAGTTATTATGCCGGTGTAGGCACTATTGTAAAGGGCTATGTAAAACTTTTTTATAAATATTGCAATTCTTTAAATTGTGAATACAAAATCAATTTATTTACACCCGAATATAATACAAATAGTTTTGGATACAGCAAAACAATACATATTGAACATTTAAACTTAAAAAATGTTGAAATATTCCTTATCTCAAACGGAACAAACGGACAAACAGGTTTCGGCAATGTACCAGAATGGCAGAATCTTGTTAACAATACAGCAAAAGTTATAAATAAAATTGACATAAGCTGTTTTGATAAAGTAATTACCGTTTGCAATGACGGACCTTTTGCAAAACTCCCGGAAATAATAAAGCCGGCTGTTAATCATAAAAAAATATGGATACCCCATTCATCACATGCAGCCTCACCGGGCAGCTTAAAGCTGAAATGGGAACAAGAAGCGATTGATTTTATAAATAATGACAATCTGTCGTTTTTAGGGGCTAATAGTGAGTTTATGGGACGTCATATGTTGGATGAATTTAGTATAAAAAAACACAAAATTTTACCGATTACCTGCGGCGAAGTGTTAGATTCAAAAGAACCTGTTATTTATGGAAAACCATTCGCAGAACTGTTTAAACAAATTGAAAACTATGATGCAATGGTATTTGCTTTTGGCAGAGCGGAAGAATATAAAAATCTTGAAGCTGCACTACTTTTAAAAAAGGAATTAAACTTACCCTCAGTTGTTATCGCCCGAAGCTATAGCACAGACCAGCCGATACTAAACACATACAGGCAGCTTGCAGCAAAAACCGAAGCCACTTTATTTATAGACCCTCCGGATAATTTTTCTAAATATATTTTACAGAACTTTAAAAAGAAAGTGATTATGCTTATTCCCTCTAAAAGAGAGCCCTTTGGGCTTATAATAAACGAAATACGAAGATTAAACCGAAACAATATTCTTATTGTTGCAAACGACATTGGCGGACTAAGCGAACAAATTGACGATACTAAAGACGGCGTTTTGGTAAACTTAGACAATTTACAAGAGAGTGCATTAAAAATTTTAAAATATTTTAACGATAAAGACATGCATAGAATGAATTTACAAGCTCAAATTACATTAAAAAAAGATATGATTTAGAAAAAAATGTTACAAACTTTCTAAATATATTATTGGAGATATAATATGAATAAGTTATTGCCCGAATTACAAGATTTAATACCAATAACACAAGAAAGGGTCACCTTTTCTGACTGCGGCTTTAATAAGCCTTTTAACCAATTAAGCTTTGAAGTTAAGTTAAAAGTAATTAACGACATAGTACGGCAGTCAATGCTGTTTGATTCCTACCCCGACCCTAGTTGTGATACCGAACAACTTATTGGTGATTGCCATACGGTAGCTCTTGCAAGTATTGAGTATATGAATTACTTGGGAATAGGCACTAATTACAGATATGTCATGTGCGGACCAAGACCTTTTGACCCAGAAGATATTGTAAGCAGGCATGGTGCGGTGCTTGTAGATGACGAACATGGAAACACATATTTTTATGACGCAACTCCACTTGTAGGATACGGCTACGGAAAGGTTGCCCCTTTAACACAAGATATGGTATACTGTAGTTATGAAAAAATTGAAGGGGAAAGTTTTAAATTCTTACATTTAATAAGAGACTTTCTGTACCAAAAATCATGTAATGCTGTAAAAGAAAAAGATATTCCGCAATATTTAGAGGTATTAAACGGCGCTCTAAATTATTCGGTATTAAACGGTTATCTAGCTTTTTGTTATGAAGAATTAGCCTCAATTATTAAGAGCGAAAATAACAACTTACTTAAAAGTGAACTTGAAACAAAAGCATATACACTAAATCCTTACAGTCACTGTAATCCAAACTACACATTAAAAAAACAAGAGAAAGAAAGTTTAAAATTGCAGCAGATTGAAACCTGGAAAGATGAACTTTCGGTATTAACACAAAACAACTCAGATTGGCAAAAGCAACTGCAACTGGCTCAAAACATTATGGGTGAATTTAAAACAATCGATAACCACTATGAAGTGATATTTGATGTTGAAGGCTGCAACAAAAGCATTTCCAGCTTAACCCCAAGATTTTTTTAGAAAACAACTTAAATGTTGTAATGATTAAGCCTTCTGCTTACCTTCTTAATGTCCAATCGGAAATCAGAAACAGATTCTTTGGCGGCGGATTAAGTTCTATATTAGAATACCCTACCAATTTAGGAGCCGAAAGAGATTTAACAAAAATAAAACCAATGCCATTTTCACACTCAATCGGTCTTGAATGTGAAAGGTCTATGACAGGTCCTGCAGATGTTATTATGCTAAGAGAGGATCTTAAAAAATTAAAAACCATAAAACACAAAGCACGCAAAGAACTTGGAGAGGAAAATTACTATAAAGAATTTGATTGGTTTGACGGAGAACCGCTGGAGTTTCTGCCATATACAACAAACTTGGTTCATTCAACCGATGACCCAAGTGAAGCAAGTTTACATTTTCTTATCAGTTACCCCGAGCACCAGGTTATGACACGATTTATGTACCCTAACCCGGCTTTAGCAAAAGAATCAGAACAAAATTTTGAAAGGAGTGAATAATATGACGGAATACGAATATAGTTTTCGGGTAAAAAGTTTAAAACCTTATATCGACTATTGTATAAAAAATAATTATACGTTAAAGAGCAATAACAAACAGGAAGGTATGGTTTACAGAAAGCGGAATAAAACCCTTGCACGCGTTATGATAAACACAATGCCGGACGGCAATGTAACAAAAAAGATAGACTTTAAAGATGAGGATTTCTCAACTGCAGTTTTAAAAGAACGCCGTGAATCTTTGCCGTTAAATTTTACTGATGAAGATGCAATTAAATCAATCTTGGAGTTTTTAGGATATAAAAAATATAAATCATTTATAAGAACCAGAACCGTTTACACAAAAAGCAATACGGTATTTGAATTAGATTTTTATGAGCAATCTAAAAATCAGGTTATAGCCATAGAAGGATTAAAAACGGAAGTTGACGCGGTTTATAAAGAAATTAAAAATATTGAAAACGAAAATAAAGACAGCTTTTAAGCTGTCCCTATTTTTTATAAAACTAAATTTATTTCCCGTCGGGACAATGCTCTTTATAAGCTTTAAGTATGGTCTGTAAACTTATACTGTGCCTAAATTTAATATTTTTAATATCATTTAAACTCACCCATTCCGGCATATCATTGGTATACGTTTTTTCACTTTTTGCAATTTTTCTATTGCTAAGTTCACCAAATAACTGACTATGTGTAAAATACAATTGCACCGACTGATTGGGTTTTGCATCTTTGTCCCGTTTAAAAAAGGTTGTGGCCTGATATATAATTTTGTCGGGCATAATGGTTAAACCGGTTTCTTCTTTAACTTCTCTAACAAGCGCTTCTTCTATCATTTCACCTTTTTCAACACTTCCGCCAATTAAACTGTAGCCGTCCCACTGATGCGTTAATAAAATTTTATTGTCTTTTATTATTACCGCATAAACTCCAACCCTAATATTTAAATCTTCTGCTGGTACTTTATACTGGTTACCAAATACGTCTTTACAAATTATAGTTTTCTTCATTGTTTTTCCCCTTTTTTATAATATTTAGCTTTATCTTTTATATTTGCGTTTTTAAAACCCAACTGCCGCTGTTCACAAGCATAACACTCTCCACAATGATACAATTTACCATCAACCTTTACCGGTGTCCAACAAGTCATTGTGTGTTCATCAGGAAAGTTATTGGCATGTGCCCACATAATTTCATCATGCTTGCCAAATAGTTTGTCACTGATTTCTGGATCAACATTTATAGATAAAATGTTCCACTCCGGTTCTTTTGTCATTTCACATATAGCCAATGTGTTTATTCTATGAACGGTTATATTTGCTCTGTCAGTTGCTAAAAATCCGGTACAGATCGTCTTAACATCTTCGCCCAAAGATGCAGCATATTGGGCTGCAAACATAATCATAATAAAATCACGCATAGGGTAGCGGCGTGTTTTTGAATATTCTTGTAATTGCTCTTTAATTTCTTTTGGCGGAATAGTAATTGCCGGGATTAATACATCATGAAACTTACCTTTACCAAATTCTTTTCTTAAGTACTTGGTATAAAATTCAATTGAAGACAGTTCCCCTTCTCTGTTTCTTGCCCCGCGGTCTATATATACCGGATACAACTCCATACCATAATCCTTAATTAATCTTGCAGCGGTTACTATCGAATCATACCCTCCGGAAACTAACATTACCGCCTTTTTGCTTTCGGGTATTTTTGATATCCAGCCACGCTTTTTTAACAATTCATTGCTATATGCTAATAACGAACTCATTTATATATCCCTTTCATTTTTATAATCAAAATGTATATTCTGCGCATTTTCATAAGCATTTTCGTAAATGTGAATATCTGTAACAAGCCCGTCAAGACGGCCGCATTCAAGCTTAACCTTTAATTTTTCTTCCAGTTTATTACGAACCAAATCACCAAGCATAGAAACTACTGTCAAGTCGCCTGCCCCCTTCTGAAAACCGTCCCAAGAACGCATAAATAAAGTTAAGTCAACATATTTTTTATTCAATCTTGTGTTAACTCTAAACTGCAGAGCTGTTATACACGGCAAATAATCATTCCACGGGCTGGTTAAAACAGCATTATAATCTTCATAGGTCGGAAACACCATAACAGCTTTCTTCGACTCAGGTATTTTAGAAAGACGCCCTACTACAAATTCAATCATTTTGCCTTCTTCAATCCTTTTTTTATAACTTTTTGCACCATTGCGAAACGAAGGTTTAATATCAAAATCCACCATTACATCCGATTCAAATACAACTTTCTTCATGGCGTCAATCTTTTTTTTGTCACCGTATTTTTCAATCAGTATATCTTGCGAATTGGCAACTCCGGCAGCAAACCGTAAATTTCTTACAGCAAACCGCCCCCTGTTTTCATCCATTTCATAAGCACCATTTTTTAAAACAGTTTCTACTAAATTAAGCCATAACTCACCGATACTGTCTCCATATATAGAAAATCCTACGTTTTCAACTTTTGTTATCATACTTACCTCTTTGATATATATAATCGCATTTTTGATTTTAAAAAATCTTATTTCAAACTAACAACTTAATTATAGCAATTGCTATAAAAACATAATCGGCAAGGCTGGTAGAATATTAAGGCATGATGATGTAGAGGAAAATGCGTATTCATTTTTAATAACCCATTATTCGGGTAAATTCATTGAAGAGTGCAATGACTTTTTAGATAGTGTAGCCCTTCAACATAATTATCAAATAAGGCGGCTTGGAACATTAAGCCATGCAGAAAAAGCAACAAATGAATAAAACTTTAATTTGACACCTATTGACACCTAATAGCACAGTATTGGGCAGTTTTAAGTAGTCTCAAACCGATAATTTGAAAGCTGCAATTATTGGTTCTTTTTTACTGGAAAATAGCCCAAAAAATGTTAGGTGTCAATAGGTGTCAAAAATTTAGCACGCAAGACATGAAAAAAGCCCGTAAACACGGGCTTTTTTGGTTGGACTGAGTGGACTCGAACCACCGACCCCTGCCTTATCAGGGCAGTGCTCTAACCAGCTGAGCTACAGTCCATTATCGGAGTATTTTGAATTTTAGCATAAAATCTTTGTTATGTCAACCTTTGCCGCCGAAAAAGTGAATAAAAATTGAACTGCGCATTAAGCTTACTTTAAAAAAATCATTACACAAAACTTATATAAAAATTTTGATAAAATGGCAAAAGTAATAATAAATCAAAAGATTGGCCAAGATGTGATAGAAAGCAACCAAAAAGATTATGGCGTGTAAAACACTACCTCTCTGTGGATGGTCGTGTATTATTACTTCTTAATAAAAAAGGCACATCCAAAGTGTGTCTTTTTTAATTCTTTACATCATTAACTTGGGCACATATTTTTCAACAATCTTAATGGCCTCAGCAAAATCATCAAAATAAACATTGGTCGGGATAACACCTTTCTTTGGATATAGAATGCAACAGTTGTTCATACACGCGTATGCCCTGACATCAACAAACGACAGAAACGCTGCCTTTGTCCCGAAGAGCGCCTTTTCTTCTATCCAAATTCCCTTTTCTGTTATGGCATATTTATACGGAAACTCTGTATAGGTTTGGTTTTTAAAAATACTTGTTGATATCATCTTGCCTTCCTTCAGCACTTCTTCGGCCTTCACATCAAAAACTACTTCTTTTCCCATAAACACTACCTCCTTAGAAGATTCTCTTAAATTCTTCTTTACAAAATTATAACACAACCTTTTAACAACCGCAACAAAAACCCTATAAAATCGTATATTTTGGGGCAAAAATGACCTTTCACTCACAGTTTCACGCATAATTTCACGCACAAGTGGAAAATCAAAAACAAAAATCGGTGGTGTTTGCTTTCATTTTGCTTTGAGTTACGCAAAACTTATGCTATTATCGTTTTATGGAATACATAACAATAACCGCCGACAATTTGGCGAATGAACATTTGTGTTGTGCGATTGCAGACAAAAAACATCAATGCGGTGTTGACACAAAAAGACAATGGCTTGCCGAGCGAATTAAAGAAGGACACATTTTTCACAAGTTGAATGAGCGTGGCAAAGTGTTTATTGAATATGCACCGCTTGAAAAAGCGTGGGTTTCTGCCTGCGGCAAAAATTATATGTTCATATATTGCCATTGGGTTTCGGGCAGTTTCAAGGGCAAAGGGATTGGCAAAGAACTTTTGGACTATTGCATAAATGACAGCAAGAAAAAAGGCAAATCGGGCATTTGTGTAATTGTAGGAAAAACAAAAAAGCCATTTTTGACGGACAAAGCATTTATGACAAAGTTTGGTTTTAAGGTTGTTGATACTATTGACGATTATGAATTGCTTGCATTGTCGTTTGACGGCACAAATCCACACTTTACAGAGAATGCACACAAACAAAGCATAGCAAGTAAAGATTTAACGATTTACTATGGTTTACAATGTCCGTATATACCGAATTGTATAGCCGAGATTGAAACATTTTGCAAGGCAAACAAAATTCCTTTAAGTCTTGTTAAAATTGATACATTGGAAAAAGCAAAGTCTTGCCCTTGTGTTTTTAATAATTGGGCGGTTTTTCATAACGGCAAATACCTAACAAATCATTTACTTAATGAAAGTTATTTGAAAAAATTTTTGAACATTTAAGGTTTTCGGCTCAGAGGCGTTCAATATTTGTTGATTATGGGAAAGTTTATTTCGTCTTCTTTTTCTTGCAAGGTGTCAAGTAATGTTTCGAAAAACTATTTTCAACACCAAGAAAATGTTCAAAATATACAAAAAAATATAAACTTCCTGATTAGCAAAAGGTTCATGTACATCATGTGTTATGGAGAATATAACGCTCTGCTATTATTCTCAATCAAAAAAACCGCTTTACGCGGTTTGTTTTTTGGTGGAGCGTGTGGTTTTAAAAACGAACCCAACATTGATTAAGGTCGGTGTCGTTTGTTATGCTGAAAAAACCATCACGCTACCTTCTAGCCAAAAACTGCTTTAAGCAGTTTTTTTG